>JBKGXW010000016.1:0-40006 GCA_046546395.1 Halanaerobiales bacterium | reverse complement strand
TATCAATTTTGATTTTTCTCACCCCTATTTTTTAATTCTTTAAAAATTTTCTCCATAACCGTCGATAATAAGGCGATATTCACTCTCTATAAAAAATCAGTCATGATCATTCCAAGAAAAACCCCCATCAGAATACCAAGAATAGCCAGTTTACCTATCTCACAAAAGTTATCTTATAGTAGATTATTTCCTTTTATATCCACTTCTAATTATACTCAAAAACTAGTCTTTAATTATATAGATTACTTACTGTTCAATTTTATTATATAGGATGTTCGATACTTTTACCATGATCTAGAAACAAAAAGTAGATAATATTATTTTTATCTTTAGTTTTACTTATACAAATATTAAGAAAATCCTTCATTTAAAATTATTTAAAAATATACCATATTGTTTTTAAGAAAAGAATTCTACTTCGAATAATTCACAAAAATCTACTCAGCAAAATACTATATATCATATACTATAATAAGACCAGTAATTAGATATAATACTATAAACTTTTCCAGAAATCTATAAAGGCTAGAAAAAATTAAAGGAGGGTTAGATTATGGCAAATACTCAGGGGATTCCCGGTCCTGGTATGCATAAGATGAAACTGGCACATGCCTATGTACCTTTTCAGTATTACTCTAATAGTTATCCACCAGATGAAGCGTTAAGAAAAGGAACGTTATTTCCCGAATTATATATGCCTTACCGGCCTGGTAGGAACGGATATTACTAAATACAGGAGGTGTTTTTATGGCTCGAAGAGAGTGTAATGTTAATACAGCAATGTTAAGAGAGATTATGTCTTATAATTTTGCAGTTCTGGAGACTGTCCTCTATCTAAATACTCACCCCGAGGACAGGGCTGTTTTGAATCTTCATAATAGATATGCTCAGAGATACCAGGAACTTCTAAATGATTATTCAGAAAGATATAGTCCTTTATATTCTGATTTTCCAGATGCGAATTATCCATGGAGTTGGGTCAATGACCCCTGGCCATGGGATATAGAATATTAAGATGAAAGGAGGAATTTAGTATATGTGGGAATACAGAAAATTTCTACAATACCCAACAAATGTAAAGAGGAAAGATCCAGATCTTGCTTCCTTAATTGTAACACAGTTTGGAGGACCAGATGGTGAACTGGCAGCTTCCATGAGGTACATCTCACAGATGTATACTATGCCTATTCCGGAAGCCAGAGCAACACTTAACAATATCGGAACTGAAGAACTGGCTCATTTTGAAATAGTAGGTACTATTGTTCATAAATTAGTTGAGGGTGTGCCAGCAGATGTGTTAAAGCAAACCAGATTTGCACCCCATTATGCTCAAATTGGCCGGGCAAACTACCCTGCCGATGCCTTTGGAAACCCATTCACTGCAGCGTATTTTGCCTCTCATGAAGACCCAATAGCATCTATTACAGAAGACCTGGCAGCAGAGCAAAAAGCCCGTGCTGTTTATGAATATTTACTTGACCTTACAGATGATCCTGCAATTATAGATACACTGTCCTTCCTGAGAGAGAGGGAAGTTGTTCATTTTCAGCGTTTTGGTGAAGTACTTGATCTCTTATATGATTATTTTGATAGAACTCCAGACCCCTGTTAAAAGGGTTAAGTATATCTTTCAGATTATATAATATTTTCGGATAAACTGATAAATAAATGAATAACTCTGGATCAAACAGGCCTCATTATTAGGCCTGTTTTTTCTATATTTAGCCATCTAGGCTTTTTGTATACTCATGTATTTAAATATCCGAAAGTTGAATTATAAAATAAATCAAAAACGCCACAACACCAGACGTGTTGTGGCGGCAAACAATGGCAAGCGGCAGCATGCCGTGTACATTATTATAATTGCGGCTTGCTTCTTCATATTTGATATTTAACTTATCTCCCAATTTTAATTTCTTGGGATCTTCCTCTTCTAATACCTCATAATATGCCCGGACATAATATAAAAGTCAGAGAAATTAGTAAAAAAAATACCACAGCATTCATGCCGCGGCTAAAAGTATTGTAGACACTAATTTAAAATACATAATATTTATCTTTACTCAAATTTAAAGGAAGTTGAGAAAGCACTCTTCAGACCATTTGCAGTAGCTTCAAATGCTCCGAGTATATTATTTAAATTTTTCACTTCTTTATCAAATAATTGAAAATAAGAATTGAAAGTATCTTGAGTCCCAACAAGCAATAGAATTAATATTAAAAACAGGAGAAAATCCATACTGTTCACATCCATATCTGAAGAAGAAACATTTTCACTACTCTTGAATTCTTCTGCCACAGTTTCACCCCCCTTAAAACTCCTTTATATATGATACGTAATAAGTTAATCTTTGTTACTACAAATTTTTAGAATAATTCACAAAGTAAATTACTTATCATATAATATTATATATCCAATAGAAAGGGGTGTTGATTAGTGGGAAAATATTATGGTAATGATTACAGTTTCATAATTTTCTTGATCCTGATACTCCTCTTACTTGGTGGCTGGGGATACTAAAATATCTCAGACAAGTAATTAAATATTTCTAATCTTAAATATATTTGTGAGGATATAGGATGAATAAACTGCCGTTGATAATACGGCAGTTTTATATTATGATATATATATTTTAAGCCAGGGAATAAAACCCTGGCTTAATGTCTAGAATATAAAATATAGATTATTGCGAATTAATTAAATTTCAATTACTGTCCTGCCACAGAGTTTTCATAAGCTTCGACCATTTTTCGTACCATATGACCACCAATGGCTCCAGTATCTCTGGTAGTCATGTTTCCATAATAACCGCTCTGAGGTACCTGAATACCTAATTCATTAGCAACTTCATACTTAAACTTTTCCATTGCTTGTGCGGCCAGTGGATTAACTAAGGTATTACTTTTTTGACCATTACCCATTTGCTTATCACTCCTTTATTAGATAGTATTTATAGTATGTGTTCTCTGAAGGTATCTATGCTAGTATTATCTGGGTTTACTGTATATAATAATCAAATTACTATAGATAATAATCAAAAAATATCTTAATAATCAGGATACAAATTTACCACACAGGTAGTTGATAAACTGCCGTGCGGTACGACCCGAACGACCATGATGCCATTTTTCCCACTTTAAGGCCTGTTCGATGAGTTCCTGTTCCGGGACATAGAGATTACATTTAACTGCAAGCCTTTTTACAATCTCTAGATACTGCTGCTGACTTGGAGACTGATAGGTTATTGTTATACCAAAACGTTCTGATAATGATAATTTCTCCTGCTCAGCATCAGATTTATGTATTTCGCCAGTATTTCTGTCCTGCCATTTTTCTTTTACAATATGTTTTCTATTTGTAGTTGCATAGAAGATAACATTATCCGGTTTACCTTCTATACCGCCTTCCATAATCGCCTTAAGATACTTATAATCAGTTTCAAAATCTTCAAAGGAAAGGTCATCCATAAATATAATGAAATATAGTCCCCTTCTTTTTAATGTATCCAGTATCTGTGGAATACATTTTATCTGATCTTTTGATATCTCTACTAACCTCAATCCGTGATAAGAGTATTTATTTATTAATGCTTTTACCGATGAGGATTTACCAGTTCCACTATCACCATATAAAAGCACATTATTGGCCTGTTTGCCCTCCAGAAAAACAACGGTATTTTCAATTAATTCTTCCTTCTGCCTTTCATATCCTATAATATCATCAAAACTAATCCTACTACTTTCTGAGATGCCTACAAGGCCCTCGTCTTCGTCCCAGCGAAATGATGAATGTTGACATAGTTTACCTGAACCACATCTATTATAATAAGCTGCCAGTGTTTCTACTATGTGTTCTGCATTTTCTTTAACGAAACTCTGTTTCAATTCTCTAAAATGCCGCTGAAGAGGATTTTTTGTACTGTCGTGAATTGTAGAAGAATAATGACTAATAAAACTCAATTCTCCAATTCCTATAATAATTCCTATATCAGTAAGTGTAAATTTATAAACTTCTTTCAAAATAGCAAGGTCATGGATAGCAGCCTGAAAAAGACTGGGGTTAATATTATAACCAGCTCTTTCACACTCCTGTGTAAATGGATTTCTATCTGTTGCTATAAGTTTCAAGAAATAATTCTGTAACAAATCACCCTGAAAACCATTTTCCTCTGCTATATTAATTAGTTCATAACATATTTGATAAAATGTACTACTGTGCTCATCATACATATACCTATCCAGTGACATAATCAAAGACCTGATCATATGAAACATACGGTCATGAAGTATCTGACGAAAGACCAATAACTTCTCCATCTTTGAAAAGCTTAGCTTAAGATGATCAAATTGGCTCATATAAATTATCATTCCTTTCGCTGGACTCAAGGTACAAAGAATAACAAAAGTTTTCTTTCAGACTATTACATCTCCATTTTGTCTTATTGTACCACTTTTTTTAACTAATATCACTTATATTTTATCATAATTTTCCTTTAAATTGCAAGATGCCTGAATATTATTGTGCTTGCAGCTTGCACCACAGGCACCACGTCATTATCCATAGGTGAGCCTTTCTCAGCTAAATTCGCTAATCTACAGAAAAAAGTTAAGATGAAATAAGGAAAAATAAGCTGAAAATATTATTATAATATAACTACTGTTTATAATCTATATTGAGAATATTGTATATGTTTAAATCAGCTATTCCATCACTCTTCAGAGAAAACTGTGCTTCCAGCTCTTTAACAGCCTCTACTGTCATTATATCATAGCTACCGTCAAGATACCCCCTATAGAATTTATAATTTCTTAATTCTTCCTGGAGTTTCATAACATCATAACCTATATTTCCTGTATTCATTATACCTTCTATTACTACATCTGGTTTGGGGCCAATTATTTCTACCCTGGTGTTCAGATCAACCCATTCAAATAACTGTTCCACATACTCATTATGCAGTCTTATACACCCTTTACTGGCCGCTACACCTATTTCCCAGGGCTTATTGGTACCATGAATTCCGTACACTCCCCAGGGTACATTTAAACCCATCCATCTGGTTCCCAATGGACCTTCATCAATTCTCTTATATTTATTTTTTATATACCATTCACCCACCGGCGAAGGAGTTTCTCTGTCGCCGATTGTAACAGGATATTTTCTATAGGGTGTACCATCTGAATATAGAACCAGCGTTCTATTATTAAGGTTGATTTTTATACTTAATTCACCCTCCGGGCCTCTTCCCGCTCTTGATGTAAAACGTGAATCAGAAAGATTGCCAAGCATATTCCAGGTTTCTTTGCCCACTGTTCCATTTACATCCAATCCATAGTCTTTCTGGAATTCCATTACAGCACTATATGATATTAGGCCATAGATACCATCAACAACCCCATCATAATAGCCGAGTTCTCCTAAGCGCCTCTGTAAAGAATCTACATCATCACCCTCCATTAATGGATCAGTAAATTTTATAATTCTATCTTCGCTGCAATCACATTGATCTTCTGCTAAAGAACTTTGATTATATAAAGAAAAACAAAAAACAAATATCAATATAAATATCAAAAATTTATTAATTCCTCTATATTTATAATTTTTCATACCTATCCCCTTTTATCATCTGCTTTACTATAAGCCATTATGGTATATTATCTGATACCCAATGTAAACCAAAAGCGAATTATATCATTTTTAAACTGTTTAATCACATAATTTGCATCATTATAGTACAGTTTATTTATAGTACATTTTCTATATTTATTAATACAACTGCCTCATATATAGCATATGCGTTGAACTGGAGAATTATTTGTGTATTAATTTACATCTACCCAGGCACATACCCTGCTTTCAATATAATCTATCAATTTAAAAAGGCTTAACCCCATTATACTTAAAGCCAGTATGCCACTAAACATTCCTATATAATCAACTGTCGACCAGCTATTCATTATAAAATAACCTATTCCATACTGAGTGGCAAAGTTTTCCGCAAAAAACAATACTGCTACACTGGTACCAACACTTATTCTCAAAGCAGTCAATATTTTAGGGAAGATAGCGGGTATGATCATATGTTGATAAAGTTGTCTTTTGTTCATACCAAGTGAACGCACAGAATAAAACATTTCCTTGCTTAATCCCTTTACTGCATCTCTCGTAGTGACGATTATTTGAAATATAATAATTATAGTAATTAAAACAACTTTAGGTAAATCACCAAGCCCCAATAAAATCATTAAAACAGGCAAAAAGGCTATCTTGGGGACAGGATAAATGATATAGACAACAGGTGTAAATAGGCTGTCAAACTGCTTGTTCATTCCCAGAAAAAGACCAGCGATTACCCCAAATAATAAAGATATAAAAACTGCGACCATTATTCTTCCCAGACTAGTTATTAGGTGAATAGATAATGTACCATAAAAAATCTTAAAAAAATGTCTTATTGTCTCTATTGGACCGGGCACAACCGTAGATTGCAGGAAAAGATGTAAGCAATACCAGAGAAACAAAACCATAATTGTCCCATATATTGTCCGATTTAATAAAACCTGTTTTAAAAATTCGGTAATTTTATTGTTATCCTTTACTTCATTTTTATGAATCATATATCAATCCTTCTCCAACCATTTTCTAACCTCCAGGCATACCTCATAGAAATCCATTTTCTCTCGCAAAGACTCATCTCCAAAATGAGGATTATCAAGAATGTGTTTTATTCCTGATTTCTTCATTACTATAATTTTCTGTCCCAAAAAAACTGCTTCGGCTATATTGTGCGTTACAGCAATTACAGTCAGAGGATTATCCTGATATATATTCAAAACCAGGTTCTGTAATTTCTCTTTTGTAATAGCATCAAGGGCAGATGAAGGTTCATCCATTAAAAGTAAATCAGGCGATATTGAAAGCGCCCTTCCAATTGCAACCCGCTGACGCTGACCGCCGCTTAATTGTGAAGGATATTTATCCTTATATTCCATAACATCCAGTTTCAGTAATAGATCATCTACAACGGAATTTATAAGTTCAGGAGATTCGCCCCTGACTTTCAGACCAAGGGCTACGTTTTGAGCGACAGTTTTCCAGGGAAGTAGTCCATAATTCTGCAAAATAAGGCCTGTTTCTTTCCTGATACCTTCCTGTTCTTTACCAAAAATAGTTATAGTGCCAGTATCTTTTTCCAGCAGTCCAGCCAGGGCATATATAAGGGTGGTTTTCCCACACCCTGATGGGCCGATAATAGCACAGGTACTGTTTTTTTCAATTCGTAGATTGATATCCTTGATAGCTACTTCTCTCTGGCCCTGGTCAGAATCATAGCTAACAGAAAGATTGTCAACTTCAATCATTACTCCAGAAACTCCCTTGTAATCATATCAGAGTATTTAACATTTATTTCAATATCCTGTACTTCTTCAATCCAGTCTACTACTTTGTTCATATAATTCTGATCAGGCACCCTTGCCAGGTGATACTGCGGCATAACTATCATATCTTTTATTTCCGGATTTAGTTCAAGTCGTTTTATTAAGACATCACGCGCCTCGTTATCATCTTTCTGTATATCCCTGACCGCTTTATTATATGCCTGATGAAATAAACTAATAGCTTCTGACTTTTTATTAAGTGCAGTATCTGTAAATACCATTGCCTCTGGCATAAAATTATCTTCATTTTCATATACCCTTTTTTCCAGTCCTCTTAACTGCCCCATTGAAGCCATAGGTTCAGGTATAATGGCCATATCCATTTGACCGGCCACAATCATTTCCAGCCTACTAGGTATGGCTGGTATATATAGTTTTTCCATCTTATATTTACTACCAAGGAACTGGTCAGACAGGAAATTTGATACACTTACCCTCATCATACCAATCTTAATCTCTTCCTTTTCCTCAAAATCCTGCTTAATCAAAAATGGAAAGCTACCATCTGTACTTGTAGTAATCTTTATATCAAATCCATTTTGAATATTATTAACAAAGGCAATAAGGTCTGTCATAGTTCCATCCAATTCACCACTCTGCAGAGCGCTCTGCCTGTTATTTGCATTCCTGTATATCTGAATATCCAATTCCAGACCGAGTTCCTCATAATATCCCTTTTCATCAGCAAGCAGTACAGGTGCGCCATCTACTGCAGGCATTAAACCTACCTTTAAAGATAAATCCTGACTTTCTTGCTGACTATTACACCCTGTAAACAATAAGGTCAGAAAAATAAGTATAGCTATAATAAACAAAATTTTTTTCATAAAATATACATCTCCCGTTACAATTATTCATTTTACAGAATAACTTGTTAGATTATTTAGATTAATATATTATTGTGAAAATATTAACCCTCTATTATTATATATTCTCTAGACCAGATTAGCAATTATTTAGTAATTATCTAAGGTAAAAAAGTTTTCTACTTGCGTGTTCAGTATAAATATGTGATAATTATGTATGTCATTTTTATTAAAAATAATATGGTATTAAAGAAATAATATATCTATTTCGCTGTCTTATCGCCATTGGAAAAAATTATAGAAAAAAACTTCTCAAAAAAGAACATTAAACCTTGTATTAATTCAATAATATAAATATATCATATCAATTAGAATAGAGAGGAAATGTGCAATGAATACTGGAATAAATACAGTGCCTAATAATAAGCTGCTAAAAAATAAAGGAACTCTTTTGAAAGATATCTGGCGGGCAGCCCGCCCTCTTTCTCTTACACTGGCTTTGTATTCCACTACCATCGGAATGGTAATAGCATATCAGGAAGGCAAATTATTTATTGGAGAGCTAGCATTTGATATCTGGCTGATCTTCCTGGTAACTGTAGCCGGTGTAGCGGTTCAAACAGCTACTAATTTTATTAATGATTATTTTGAATGTGAAATAGAATATGTATCACATAGTTCACAGGGGGAAAAGACCCATTATTTCCTGGGTAAAAAGAGATCAAGTTTTGATATCCTTATCTTTATACTGGGAATCAGCTGCTTTGCCATTACCGGGATCATTGGCATTTATCTCACCTATTTAACTACTACTAAGCTCCTTGTAATTGGGATTATCGGTCTGATAGGTGGTTATTCCTATACTGGCGAGCCTATTGTTTACAAAAAGAAAGGCCTTGGAACACCTCTTTCTTTCCTGTTGGTGGGCCCACTAATGGTTTACGGCAGTTATCTGGTTTTTACTGAACAGTTTTCCTGGAGTCCTATTATTCTCGGTATGCCTGTTGGCCTTATGATACCAATGATGATGCTGAGTAATGAAATAAGGGACTATGAAAGAGATAAAGAGTGGGGTATCAGGACAATGACTGTCCGTCTTGGATATAAAACAGGCAAATATCTCTATCTGGGATTACTGATCGCTTCCTATGTCCTGATACTTCTCTATGTTTTACTAGGCTGGATGCCTCTGGCGGCACTCCTGACCTTTGTAACTATTCCCCTGGCAGTAAAGGCATTCAAAAATGTGTCAAAGTCGCGAAAAGAAGGTGTACCAATCACCAACAAACTCCATTTAAGCTTTGGACTTATAACTATCCTGGCATTACTATTTGGCTAAGATTCTGCCTTATATATCTTTACAAAATGATTATGCTTTTAATAAAATAATTATGCTTTATTAATAATAAGTAATCAACGTGAAACTACTCTCAGCAGTGTAATTACTGCCTGAAGTAGTTTTTTTTATACATAAAATAATATTAAGGTGGGGTAAAATATATATGGAATATACAAAGAAATCTAAAACCAACAATGGAGGTGATTTAGTTGCGGGAATTATCACAGGCAGAAATACTGACACTTACAGGTTTGTTAAAGATGGAGAAGGATGGCCTAGCTGTTTCGCGGGCGGTCCAACCATTAATTACAGATGATCAACTAAAAACACAGGCCGAATCAGCGGCTATGGCTGCTGAAAACCGAATTAAAGGTATCCAACAATTTATTAACGAAAATCATATAACTAATATGGAAGGAGATGGATTTTAATTGTCTATTCTTGGAACTCAGGTAAAGGAAAGAACAGATATAGATGATGAAGTAATTGCAAATAACTTTATTGCCTCTGCATCTGCCGCAGCCAATGCTTATCTAAATGCTACACTTACTGCACCAACCCCCGAATTTCGGACTATGTGTGAGGACAGCCTACAGACAATTATTGCCGGACATGCTCAAATTGCCAAATTTGTTGCAGACCAGGGTTGGGCAGACCCATATGATATGCCTGAACAACAACTACTGGATGCCCTGGACAAGTCTAAAAGACTAGTTCAAGGAGAAGAATAAAGTAATTATAATAGAGCCCCTGAACCAGGGGCTTTATTAATTTGAGATCATCCCACCTATTATAATAGGCAAGGCTTCCTCTTCAATATGTCGGTAATATAGTTTTAAGAAATAAAATTGACATTACAAATAATTTATAATAACAAAAAAAGCCCCGAAGGGCATTAAATACTCAAGTAAGTACTTTATATGAGTTTTTTAATATGCTTTAAAATACTTTCAATATGGTGGAGGTGGTGGGATTCGAACCCACGTACTGCATAGCTCACACAACAGTTTCTACGGGTATAGTCTGCTTTTTGATATTCATAGTATCAGCCCCAACAGACAGGGTCTCATACTACTAGACTGTTAGGTTCCCATCTATCCTACAGTCATCGGATAGACAGTAGTCTGCTTAATTATGACACTTAACCGTCTCCACAGACAAGAGCGCGACTAAGCGTTTAGTCTGCCTACGCGGCAGCTAAAGCGTAATTATTATCGTTTGCAGATAATTTTAAGTTTCCAGTGTTTTACGAGTGAAAGGAGTCCTCGACCCGCTTCTGAAGCATTCCCTACACAGGCGAAACCGGAACACCCCCGAAAGGTTATTCAGTTTTAGTTAATGAACAGGCACTGTTTCCAAACTACCTTTTCATCAACTGCAGCTACATTATAACGTATATTCATACCTTTGTCAAATCTCATTATTTTTCTCCAATACGGTTGTTTTTTACTCTATAGATAGTGTTATTAGATTACCATAACTGTTACTTCATTCTATGATAATTTTTACATATCAAAATCTGAAAGATTAATCAGATTGTCGAAGTTTATATCAATACCAAGTACCCCTTTTATATTCCCCTCTTTATCTAATATAGGTTTGGATACTGTAATACACAGTTCATCAATAATTCTGGATATAAAGAAATCAGATACTGTTGTTCTCCCTGTATTGATAGCATTTATAAACCAGACTCTACTGGAAAAATTATCAGGTTGGAATTTTGATTTATATTGATCCAGATCCTCAGGCTGACATACATAATCAGAAGCAAGATTACCTTCTTTATCTACCAGATATATTAATTTGGCAAAGGCTGAATGTGTCATAAACCTTATTAAGATAGGTTTGACAAAGTTATTATCCATGGTACTGATAGCAGAGTTCTCTGCCATTAATTTATCTATAAGTGTTGTAGCCAGTCTCATACCCTTCTTCTTCAGACCTTCAAGATCAGAATGGAAGAGAGACGGCAGATGTTTTTTTGCCTGAGTCAACATTTCATCAGAAGATATACTTGACATTCGATCATTATCATATTGCTCCATAACCCAGTTATAGATACCCCTTATACCAGGGTGTTTTTTATCAAGTGCTTCATCACCATCAAGCTTAAAGTAATTATTAAGCCAGAGGGCAATGCCGGCAACTCCTGATTTATCGGTAATAGATACAGTCAATGGTCTATCTAGTAATTTCCCAGTATCAAATATACTGTAGATCCTTTCATTCTTAATTACTCCATCTGCATGAATTCCCGCCCTGGTAGAATTAAAGTGTTCACCAACAAATGGATAATTACTTGGAATTTTATCCCCAAGAACATTACTATAGTACCGGGCAATTTCTGTAATAATAGTTGTATCAATCCCCAGTTTTTCGGGGTCCCCTCCATTTAAAGCGATATAATCCATGATCAATCCTTCTATCGGGGGATTACCGGTCCTTTCTCCCCAACCCAGTAAAGTTCCATTGACTGAAGAGCAATTATATAACCATGCAGTAGTACCATTGATTAATACCTTATGGAAGTCATTATGCCCATGCCACTCCAGTTGAGAATGGGGCACTCCGGCTTCTCTGTGTAATGCGTCAAATATCTTCGGTACAGAACGCGGCAAGGTCGCATTGGCATATGGTAGTCCCAATCCCATGGTATCACAGGCCCTGATCTTTATAGGAATCCCACTCTCCTTTGAGCGATCCATTAATTTCTGTGCAAAGGGGATAACGAAACCATAAAAATCAGCCCTGGTTATATCCTCCAGATGGCAGCGGGGAACGATACCCTCTTCCAGAGCAGCATCGACAACACTCAAATACTTTCCCATCACTTTTTTGCGATCCATATTCAGCTTAAGGAATATGTGATAATCAGAAGCAGATGTCAAAATACCCGTTTCTTTCAAACCAAGATCTTTTACCAGTTGAAAATCTGTCTTTACAGCACGAATCCAACTGGTTATCTGAGGAAACTTATAACCAAGCTCAAGACACTTGGTTACAGCCTCCCTGTCTCTTTCACTATAAATAAAAAACTCTGACTGACGAATTACACCCTTTTCTCCGCCAAGTTTATGGAGGTATTTGTATAATTCAACAACCTGATCAAGCTCATAAGGAGCCCTTGCCTGCTGGCCATCACGAAAAGTAGTATCTGTAATCCAGATTTCTTCCGGACGATTCATCTCTACCTTCTGATCATCAAAAGACATAACCGGAACCTGATCAAAACTAAAATATTCTTCATAGAGATTTGGTGCCTCTACATTTTCTACTTCATATCTCTTCATTAATTCACTCATCCTCCCTACTCAATTGCTTATAATATAAGAAAACTCCATTCGCCACTAATACTAACCTAAGAATCCTATATAATACACTATGCTACTAAATTTACATGCACTATATATACATACTCTTGTTGAATACTAACTCAAGCTCTCATTTGATAGATACAACTTTACATTTTATCAGAGATTCTATCTACATAACTCTATTATATCATAAGTTAATTACTATTTAACATTTATATGCTCACTATGCCGATTTTTTCTAGATATTATTAAAATAAATAATCTCTCGGTCAATAAAATTTAATATTTCTGGCGTTCTTTAAATGCCTTTTCAATCTCTCGTTCTGCAGTTTTTTTGGCAATATCCCTTCTCTTATCACGTACGTTTTTTCCCGTAGCCAGAGCTAATTCGACCTTGGCAAGGTTTCTTCTAATATATATACTCAACGGAACAAGGGTATAACCCTTCATTTTAACCTTCCCTATAAAAGTCCTAATCTCACTTTTATTAAGCAGTAATTTACGCTTCCGTTCTGGCTCATGATTGGCCCTGTTTCCATGAGAATAGGGGCTTATATGCATATTATATAGCCAGACCTCCCCATTCTCCACCAGGGCAAAACTATCTTTCAGGTTTACTTTCCCCTCCCTGATAGATTTTATTTCTGTACCTTTAAGCTTAATACCTGCTTCATATACATCCTCTATATTGAAGTCATGCCTGGCTTTCTTATTTCTGGCAATTACACGAACATCCTCTTTAGCCACGGATTCCTCCCCCTTTACTACAAACTTTTAATCCTGACATCTTACAATATTGAACTAGAAAACCACTGGATAACAACTGTGGCCGGTACCCACTTTCCTGCTAATCCTCTATCAACACAAAATCTATCTCACGTTCATCCAGATTTATATTATCTATTTTGACTCTTACTTTTTCTCCAAAACGATATACCTTTCTGGTGTTTTCCCCTACCAGACAGTGCTGTTTTTCATTGTAATGATAATAATCATCTTTCAAATCTTCAACATGAATTAATCCCTCTACTGTATTATCAAGTTCTACAAATAGCCCAAAGTTTGTTACTCCATTAATGACACCTTCAAACTCCTGACCTATTTTATCCTTCATAAATTCTAATTTTTTCAATTCTACAGAATCACGTTCTGCCTCCATAGCTCTTCTCTCCTGGAGTGAACTATGTTCTGATACATGATGGAGTCTCTTTTGCAGTTCTGACATTCGCTTATCAGAAAGAGTACCTTTACTCAGGACTTCTCTGATTATTCGATGAATCATTAAGTCGGGATACCTTCTGATTGGTGAAGTAAAATGACTGTAATAATCTATTGCCAGTCCAAAATGACCAACATTCGTTGGTGAATATATAGCCTGTTTCATAGATCTCAAGAGAAGTGTGTTGACAACCCTTTCTTCAGGTTTGCCTTCAACCTTATCCAACAAATCCTGTAAAGAACGTGGATGAATCTCATTCTGCAGCCCTTTCAGGTGATATCCAAAATCATGAATAAATTCGTTGAATTCCTGCAGGCGGTCAGCATCTGGTTGATCATGGACACGATATATAAATGGCACTCCCCTCCAGGTCATATCCTCAGAAACAATTCTATTGGCTGCAATCATAAATTCCTCTATAAGCTGTTCAGCAATACTATGTTCACGTTTCTTTATCTCTACCGGAATACCCTGATCATCGAGTATAACTTTCACTTCAGGGAAATCGAAGTTGATACTGCCATTATCAAAACGTTCTTTTCTTAATCTGGCCCTCAACTTATTCATTAGTTCTAACTGTGGAACAAAGTCCTGATATTGATCCCTGATTTCCTGATTATCATTAAGCAGTATCTCCTTGACCTCTTTATAGGTCATACGATGGTTAGTTTTGATAACACTTGGTGTAATCTCATGTTCTATTATATCTAAGGGGTCCAATTGATAGGTAATAAATGCTGACATGGTTAACCTATCCACCTGTGGGTTTAAGCTGCAGATACCATTTGACAGCTTCCGGGGTAGCATGGGTATAACCCTGTCGACAAGATATATACTCGTACCCCTTTCCAGGGCTTCTTTATCTAGAGCTGAATCTTCTTTTACATAATGTGTCACATCTGCAATATGAACACCAAGTCGAACCTTTCCACCACCCAGATCCTCAATAGAAACAGCATCATCAAGGTCTTTGGCATCTGCACCATCTATGGTGACCATAGGTAAATCCCTGAGATCTCTTCTATTAGCAATCTCATCTTCAGTTATTTCAACTGCTACGTCTTCTGTCTCACGATGTACTTCAGCAGGGAATCCCTGTGGCAGTTCCAGTTGATGAATTATAGCTTCTATGTCTACTCCCGGAGCACCCTTGTCCCCCAATATTTCAACAATTTTACCTTCCGGATTTCTATTCTTATCAGGCCAGTTTGTAATCTCAGCAACAACTTTCTGATCCTGTCTGGCCCCATTGATTTCCTCTTTTGGTATAAAGAGATCATAGAATATACGCTTATTATCAGCAACTACAAAACCAAAATGTTTACTTCTTTCAAAATTACCTACTATCCGATGATTAGCCCTTTCCAGGATTTTTATTACCTCACCCGCAGTACGTTTACTTTTAGTGCCAGGCAGAATTCTAATAAATACTTTATCATTATGCATGGCACCATTTAGATTTTCTCGACTGATAAATACATCCTTCCGGGTAGGGTCTTCTGGAATTAAAAAACCAAATCCCCTCTGATTACCTTCAATACGTCCGGCCATAAGGTCCATCTTCTCAGGTAGACCATAACGACCGTTACTATTTTTATATATTACGCCTTCCTTAATCAGGTTCTTTAACATCTTACTCATTACCTGTTTCTGGTCTGAGGGTACATTAAACTCACTCATTAATTCTTTTTCAGTCATTGGCCGATATGCTTTGGTTTTCATAAAATCTAATAGACTGTCTCTAGCACTCATTATTTTTTCACCTCATATAAGTATTATATAGCTGTCATCTTTCTCTAACAAAAGTCAATTTCCTGATCAAAATCTTTATTCACTTGTCTTTATCAAAATATCTATTTCTATAATAATCTAGTATTTCCAGTCATTAGATTTGTTATTAGAATTATAAAAACTTTCCCCATAAACTAAAAGAGTGTCTTTTATGTAAAATAATAAGCAGCAGAATACCTGGATTTATTGCCAGGGATTATAGAGAGGCATCAATCAATCTTTAGCCCATTACCATGAACTTTGCTTTTGCCCTGGCCTTTATATCTCCATTCTGGTTAGCTACTATACCTTCCGTAAAGATTACGCGGCTTTTTTGCTTTACTATGTATCCTTTAACTTCCAGTTTTTCACCAAGTCTGGTTTCTTCCTTAAATCTGATATTTAATTCAGCTGTGACAGCCTCAATACCACTGGCAATTATTGCGGTTACCATAGCTTCATCTAAGA
This sequence comes from Halanaerobiales bacterium, assembly GCA_046546395.1. GTDB lineage: Bacteria > Bacillota > Halanaerobiia > Halanaerobiales > DTU029 > JBDNGI01. The sequence goes on along the minus strand of JBKGXW010000016.1, from coordinate 23,647 downwards.
GGGTTGAGACTATCCCGCCGTGTATAATCCCTTCATACCCCTGATGCTCTATTCGTGGTGTAAAATTAGTACTCACTGTATTTTTATCAATTGAATCAAATTTTAGACCTAGCGAGATTGGGTTGTCTTTACCACAGGCAAAGCACATATCATACATATCCACCACTCCTCCCAATTTTTAATTAAGACAATCTTATATCCATAATTAAAATAATTATACCATAATTAAATAAGCTTATGAGACTCCAAAAGATATTGCAGACCCTCATAGACTCTTAATCTTCAGTCAAGCGGGGAAATCAGTAAAGCAAAAATCAAAAACCCTCTAAGAGTATTCAACTCCTAGAGGGTTTAGAAATTCATGGTTTATTAGAGAACCGCAAGAAGCATCGATGTAATCATAAAGACAACAGCAGCTATTGTTGTATAGCGGCTTAATTTTTCGTCTAAACCCTTCTTCTTACCGAAAATTTGTGTTGCTCCACCATCAATTACTCCGGAAAGTCCAGCACTTTTTCCGGACTGGAGTAAAATACCTGCAATAACGGCTAGAGCTACTATTAAATGTAAAACTTTAAGTACTACTAACACTGTTTTCACCCCCAAGAAATACCTGCCTTTAGATTATACTATATAATACTATAAAAGCATGAAAACATATTTATATACAAATTCATATTTATGGACATCTTATATTTTAACATATAAGGTGAAAAAAAACAATATTTAAAAGAAATATTTAATCTATAATACTATAAAAATCTTCTAAATTCTTAATATCTTCCACAGAAAAAGTCTTTAATTCAAGAGAGGAACTTAACTTTTCTGAAAAAGTGTCTATTAATCTTTGCTCAACTGCATTACACTCTTTCTTATTTGCTTTATATAGTTTAATTATTATGGTGTTTGTATCCCACTGACAGACAATATCAACTTCACGCAATTTCCTTGAACAAATATGGATTATATATTGTTTTATTTCATTTAATAACTTACTTTTTATATTTAATATAATCAAGGAGAACGCTTCTCTGTATCGATTATACCTCCTGCTCTCCAGAAGATGTAATAATTCAAAAAACTTTCTATCACAAAGGAAAGGACCATCAGTACTTTCATTCTTACTTAAAACCCCTATTTCTTTATCTGGTATTACATCTTTAAAAAGATAATAACAATCATCTGTAAAATCTAGCCCAAACTCCTCTTTCATTAACTTTTTATACTTTAGGTAAATTTTAATAGCCTCTACACTTTTCCCGGTCTTAAGTAAAGAAGATATTAGGATTTCATAAAGTTCCTGTTGATAAGGCTCATGTTTTAAAGCTTTTTTACATAAACAAATTGCTTCCCCATGCTTGTTATACCACTCAACCAACACTTCTGCTGTCCTAATTATCATTTCTACAAAAAGGTCTTTAAAATGCTGCCTTACTTCCATTGTCCAGTCTTCATAAATGTCATCTGACAGAAATTCATCTTTATATATTTCTATTGCTTTTTGATAAATATTAAGGGCCTTTTCCTTATCAAATTTTTCAACTTTCCTACCTTTCTTATATAATTCTTCAAACAAAACACAGTCTATAGTACATATTCCATCATCTAACCAGTAATACCCTTTAGAATAATATATAAAAGTATAATCTTCTTGAAAACTTTCTTTAATAGTTTTGCGGATATTATGTATTGCAACATGAAGGTTATGAATACTACTATTTTCCTCTGGCCAGAAAAGATCCAACAAAAACTCTTTGGCTATTTTTGTTCCACTTTTAGTCAACAAATACTTTAATACTAATAAAGATTTTTTAGATTTCCATACATTTTCGCTAATAACTTTATCCCCTATTATAATTTTAAAGGCACCAAACATTTTAAACTGAATTAGCCTGGTAGACAAAGTATCCATATTATAATATTCCTCCAATAGCTTTACGGTCTTATTCTATATTTAATATATACTCCATTTTTTAATAATTACCTTCTCAAAAAAAACGATGAAATATACGAATAAGTTAACTATAATGACAAAAAGATAGTCTCTAATAGGACTATCTTTTACATTTCTATCTCCAACCCTATCCAGAAGCCATCCTTCTCTTCCTCGTACAAATCTTGAACATATCCCAGCAATAGGTAATTAGCGGAGGTTATCTTGTGACCAATTATAGCTTCTGTATAATTTTCATCTCCCCTGTCATAATATGATAATGAAAATTTCAATCTACTACTAATCTGCGTTTCGCTTTGAAGATAATAACTCACCTTATCCAGCCCGGAATCAAAATTATAAACCAGAGGGTTTACAGCGGCATTTAACTTTATTGCTCCTATCTCCAGAGTGTCTATGAATGTCAATGATGTAGACCAACCATTATTATCATATATCAACTCACTACCTACCCAAAATTGATCATAAACAGGCTTTAAAAGTGATAATTTATTTTCTCCAGTTGGAATATTATTAATATCCAACAACAGCTTCAAGTCTTCATCTGGATAATAAGCAGAGGATAATGAATAATCCAACTCAGAATTACTTTTGTTTGCAGCAAGTATCAAGTGATTATTGTCTTCATTATATTGCCCAGACTGGAATAATTCCTCAAGGCCCGAAATATTTTCACTTAATTCAGGAATATTATATATTCCTACTATGGGAGAGACTACAGTATAAATGGCAAAATATCGTCTGTCTTTATAGGTCTTTTCACCAAAAAGTTTATTCTCTTCAGATAATGTTGTACTTTTTATCATCCCCAACAAATGCGGTTCATCTGGTAACAATAATACTTCTGTATCTATTCCTGTTAAACCCTCTTCAAGACTCACCATAATTCTGGATTTAACTCCATTTTTATAATCCTCAATTTCTCTATCAGGTGATACTTCTAAACTAAAGAAGGAATTATAATTATCAGTTTTTGATGATCCGCCATCAGAAATTATCTCTCTGTTCTCAAGTGAAATAAAACCAGTCTTACCTGGCACCACAACTACCTGTGAGCCTAATACTAAAGCATCCCTTCTTCCCTTTTGGTAGTTTATGATTTCTGCTTCCCAGTTTTTATCACCAATTTTAAATATACTATTACGACTAATTAATGTAAAATTACTATCGTCAATATCCATATTTGATTTAAGCTCACTTAATCCTAATTCTGCAAAACCATCTGAAGTTATCTCGATCAATAAAAAATGATAAAGAAATTGACTGGCAGGACCTAATACTATGTTCTCTGATTCTACGTCATTATAATCCTCTGCACTAACAGAAAATATAGGTAGTAGTAATACTAATAACACTATTACAATATGCAGTAACAACTGTTTCATATCACTACCTCCTCTATACTTCTGGGCTAATTATTTCAGGTGTGATAAATATAAATAATTCTCTCTCTGCATCTTTTTCTTCCACCTGTCGGAAAAACCATCTGATCAGTGGTATCTCACCCAATATAGGTACTTTCCTTTCCTGGGACATCTGATCATCAATAGTTAGACCCGCCATTACAATTGTTTCTCCATTTCTGGCATATACTGTAGTTGATATTTCACTTTTACGAATTCTTAGTCCTTTATCAAATTCTTCAGTAAAGTGACTTATTTCTGGGTATAAGGTTAGTTCTATTTCATTACTACCCATAATTCTTGGTTTCACCTGGAATGAAACACCTACTTCTACTCTCTCCAGTCTTGCAGAAGCATTTTCTGGTTCCAGAACTATTACCTGTTCTTCCCCAACAAAAAGTCTTCCTGTTCCGCGGTCCCTTACTACTATTTGCGGATCAGCTTTGATTTCTAATTGTTCATCCTGTTCAAAAGCTTTCAAGTTAGTCATTATACGTTCATGTTTACCATACCAGGTAAGTTCAAGAGAATTATTATTATAAGTTAATCCATCATTATCACCAGATGTATTCATCAAAACATCAAACAGATTTGCACCATATTCTTTAATTAAATCAGAGGATATTTCTGTTACTACAGCCTTGACTCTTATTTGAGCTGGTCTTGTATCAATACTTTTCAGATCTTGCTTAAATTCACTAATTATCTCAGGAGTAGCCGTTATCGTAATAATACCACGCTCATCACTACTACGTACAAATGGATCATAAAAGGCGGGAATAAGATCTCGCGCCTCAGAAGCTGATATGTAATTTAATTTGATATTTTCGGTTTCAGCCATATGGTTAAAAGCTGGACTACGAGGATCTATCATACTTACCAGATAGTAATCATCAAAACGGCGGTAAGAATACCCACCCCCCAGAAGGATAAGTTCCAGGGCTTTTTCCAGCGGAACATCCTGCAGATCAATAGTAACCAGACCCCTGACAGTATCATCAGCAATAATATTGACTCCACTCTGTAACATTAAGTCATTTAGAGCTTCTCGAATATCACTATCAAAATATAACGCTGTTACCAGATTTTCGTCAGCTTCTTCAGCCTCTATAGCTCCCATAGGACTAAGCAATATTATCATCATTAAAAAAGAAATTAATATTTTTATTTTCATTTAATCTGACAACCCCTTTCTACTGAATATTTAATTTTATCTCTACTGTCTCCACTTCTTCACCTTGATTCCTTATTATGATTTCTGCCGTGTATTCTCCAGGTTCTAAATTAAGAGAAGATGTTAACAGAGTACCAGTAGTACCGGGAAGTATATATTCAGGGCCTTCTTTCATCTGTAAATCAAGGTTTCTTACCATTTCTCCATTTGAATTCTTTAAGCTTATTTCCCCTTCAGGGATAATATGAACTGATCCTGAATTTTTAAGATTAACACTGACAACTTTATCATCCCCCTCGCCCTGATATGCTAACTCTCTTACTTCTGTGCTGTATTCATGACCTTCTCCTATTACCATCTGTAAGTCAACGATATTTGTTTCTATATATTCACCATCCTTTGCTAAAACTTCCATTTCCAATTGGCCGTAATATCCAGCCGATTCTGCATCACGGGTTGATCTATATATCAAAACTATTCTTTTTGATGATCTTGGTTCAAGTGTAAAGCTATTCTCTCCACGGAGTTGAAATTCACCTGTTGAGAATAAGGAATATTGATATTCCGGTTTAATATCTCTTTTAGCTAAATTTACCTGAACCTCTTTATCAGAATTATTTTTCACTTCAATAACCTGAGTAACAGCAGCACCTGGACGAAGCTCTCTTGAAATAATATCTGGACTTATAGATAAAAATCTGATATTTTCAGATTTTACAAACTCATCACCTATATCAACAGTCCTTCTTTCAATAATTTTTCTATCATCAGCATAGTTTAAAGTAAGCTGTAGCTCATATGTACCCGGGAAAAGTGGTTCAGTTATATCTCCGGTAAATTTTACTTCTGATCCGGGATAGATCCTTGTCGCTTGCCGTTCGGCTCTTTCTGCAGCTTCACTTATGAGTAATACTCTTTCAATTAAGTGCCTGTTAGTATCTCTTACCGTAGCCTCTGCGGAAGCGAAGTAATGTATATAAGAAGAATTTTTAAAGTTAGTATATAGTATTGGAGCTCCATTTTCATCTGATTCAAGACCAAAATCTATCAGCTCTGCCTCTACCCTCTGTCCAGGAGTATCTACATTAATATTTAGCCGGACAGCATATCTTACTTTGAAAGTTAACAAAGGCTGAGTACCGTCTTCATTATCAACTTGCTCTACCATAATAATCACAGAATGTGTTCCCTCTGCACCATATGGAACATTAACACTTCCTTTTAACAGATTCTCTCCTCCCGGAATTACAACAGCCTGTTCTTTTTCCAGAGTAACCCAACTAATTGCAGGATGTACACTAGGATCACCTTCAATATAGGTAAAATCACCATTCATCTTCTGTATAGGATGAAAAAGTGTAAATTTTACTGTTTCACGTGTTTCTCCCGGTCTTAATTGAAGCTCAAATTCACTACTGTCTCCCGGTCTTAAATCAAAATCCAGTACAAGTGGGCTTACCCCCACAGCAACAACAGGTAATGAAAAAATAATAGTTAATAATGCCAGTGTAATTATTAGAAATATGGATTTTCTGTACATCAGTTCCGCTTCCTCCCTTACTTGATTAAGCAAACATAGCTTCTAATATTCTTATTCAGGCAAATCTAGTCAGTATTTAACAAATTTTTATTTTCCTGGCTCAAACACTTCATACAAAATAGGGGGACCAATCTGGTTAGTCCCCCGATATTCTTACTAATTACTTACAGGATTTCCAGTGAACTAATCAGTATCAGAAGCTGCTACAGTAACTACTAACTCAGTACTATATTCGTCAGCAGCTACCTGACTGATTTTTGGCAACCATAGAGCACCATTTACATGAAATTCCAACGGACCATGACAGATATAGGTGTCAGCAAAGTCTATTGTAAAAGTAGGATCTAGACCTTCTAGTCCATCATTATGTGCATCGATAATATCATGGAAATCTTCATTATCAACCTGTGCTACTTCATTACCTATAACAGCAAGATCGTCTTCCCAGTCACCAATACCATTAATCCTTTCATCTGTACCGCTGGAAGAAACACGGAATAAAGTAGGTGCATTTAACCAGCCATCAAAGTCAGAACTTAGGGTAACATCAACCACTGTATTTGCATCAACTTTGAACAATTCAACCTGTGGGTCATCTAATTGACCTTCATCGTAGAATTCTTCAACAACCATATCATCAGTGGCACCTCCTGCTGCCCAATAATCAACTGCACATACTCTGGTAGCTTTACCATCACTGATATAGATACCAGCTTCTCCTATATCTATCTGGTTTCCGTCATACTCATCATCACCAACACCAAAAAGACCTTTGTAGGTATCAGGTGTATCGAACCAGACATCATAATACTCAGAAATAGTTACATTTACATCAACATCAGCACTAGCACTATCCTGTGCCATAACTACAGAACCCATGCCCAGTACTAGACCAAGCATTAAAAGCAACGCAATAATTTTCTTCATAAATTTAATTCCTCCTAATTTTTAATATAGCTTTTTACTTTTGCTACTTTCCTAAGAAAATATCAAAAGTAAGTGACCTTATATTTGATCAATATAAGATACACAAATCCTGCCACAGCAGACTCGATGAAACATAACTGCTAATATTCTTTACACCTCCCTTTCGCAGTATATATCTGATAAATATATAGCATCCACATTTCCCAGCTGCGGCTTTATAGATAACGGCTTTTCCGTTTATCTACCATTAAAAATATACAATGACCGAATCATAGATATATTTTTATAAACCAGGTACTTACATATTTGAGTTAAAAAAGCATTGAAGTTATTCCAGACTCTCTACTGCTGATACAGTATATATTATCTGTCCTGAGTATTGTCCTGCCCTGATTTGACTCCAATTTCCATCCAGGGACCAGAAGTACTTAACAATAACATCAAATTCATGTACACCAGCACTATAGTTGTATTTCTGTGAACTCCGCAGTGCTTGTTTTGTATCAGACTGTAACATCAATTCAGGATTTTGCACCTTTTCACGAGTCTCTTGTTCTACCAAAAATGTTGTTAGACCAAAAGGTTGCTTCCCAAATGATTCCACAATTCCCCCAGATGCAGAAATATGACTTTCCTTTTCAGGAATCCCCAATGGCAGCACATGACCGGTTTTAGAGTCTCTTATCTCTGTACATTCCCAACTTAGCTCAACATCAGTATTTGTTTGCAGGATTAGTTGTGACTTCGCCTCTCTCAACTCTCCACCAGACCAGGGTTCTTCAATATCAATATTTATATTTTCGCCAACTCGAAGAGCTATATGCGGTGATATATCTATTGACAAATCTATTTCTTCTTCCAGAGTCTGACTGAAGATATTTATAGTAATTGAGCATACCAGTACAACAAGTAAAATAACTCTACATCTCACTTTTTTCATTATGTACCTCCTAATCCTCTTTATCAGAAGTTCCCCTTAGAGTAAATATTATATTCCCTGAATACTTACCAGCAGGTTGATCACTCCATTTTTTACCCAGCTCTACTCCAACATATATGTCTAAAAACTCTTTTTTATAATTACTACCATGCAAAAGTGTATTACCACCTGTTTCATGTATATTTATAAAACTCTCTGCAGGGTCATCTAAGAAACTTCCTGCTTCATCGAACGGTATATCTCTACTTAGGAATACCTGTCCCTGCATTATTTTATCTCCTGTTTCTGAAATAAGACATCCCGAAGCTAATCTAATACCAACTTCCCAATTGTCATAATTAGATTCTATTTTGACTTTGCATGGTTCAGAGGTATAGTGGAAATTACCTATCTCTGGTCTGGCTATATCTAATGTAATTGCATTATCCAGTATGTCAATAGATACATATGGTTTAACCTCAACATTTATTTGTATTTCCCATTCCACATCTGGAATATCTATAATTCCTTTATATATACCAGGTGATACAAAAACCGCATCTGGTAATATACCTATTTTCAACCAACTATTTTCCTGATCTGGTTTAAAAATTAAATATTGATACTGCTTATCTAATGTTCCCTGATAAAATGGAGTCTCCAGGGTTATATAACGAGAACTAATAGTTTTACCCTCATCATTAATTAACTGAAACTCCCTTATATATATATATTCTCCCTGACTTAATGGGTTATCATTATTCAATAGATCTAGTCTTATAATCTCTGACTCTAATCTGTCTGGCCTATTTAATTCGAAGTTGATTTCATAACTGGAAGTAGTTATGACCCTGGCTTCTATTTCATTAGAATAAATGAGTACTAAAATTACTATTACTATGATTCTAGTCATTATAAATCTTTGGGTCATTTTTCCCCCTACTTTCTTATCCAAACAAATTGGAGTTTCTTAATGGATATTTTTATGGATATTTATGATTCATCTATAATATCTTGTACTACGGCAATTCTTTGAGCCATCATATATTCCACTATTTAAATACTGGTAATGTTTATATTAATATATTATCCATTTACTACTAAATTATACTAATCATACTAAAAATATTCTCAAAAAAAATAGTCTATTAATTTATATCCTTTTGTTTACTTTTTTTGAATTATAAAATTGTTTGACTTATTACTGCCTGTACAGGAAAAAATAATGTCGAATAACAGTTTCAATAGTAGTAATTTACTATAATTGGGCATAAAAAAATTCCCACTTTTTATTTTAGTGAGAAATTCAATAACCTATAAAGTTTTCCTGTATTTATATGGCACACCTTAAAAATGCCAGAGCAATAGCTCTGGCATTCCTTTATATACTATATAATTTTATATTCTAACTTTTGTATCAGCTGTCTATTTCAAATTATAGAAAGCAGCTTTTCCTGCATATTCAGCGGCTTCGCCTAATGCTTCCTCAATTCTGAGAAGCTGATTATACTTGGCTACCCTTTCAGAACGGGCAGGAGCACCGGTCTTGATCTGACCAGCATTCATGGCTACTACGAGGTCAGAGATGGTAACATCTTCTGTTTCACCAGAACGATGTGATACAACAGCTGTGTAACCCGCTTTTTTGGCCATTTCTATAGCTGCAATAGTTTCTGTTAAGGAACCTATCTGATTTACCTTGATAAGGATAGAATTACTGATACCCTGATCAATACCACGGGAAAGTCTTTCAGTATTTGTAACAAATAAATCGTCACCAACTAATTGTACTTTGCCGCCTAATTTTTCAGTAAGTACTTTCCAACCGTCCCAGTCGTCTTCATCAAGACCATCCTCAATTGAAATTATTGGATACTTGTCAGCAAGGTCAACATAGAAATCTACCATTTCTTCTGAGCTGAGTTCTTTACCTTCGCCTGCAAGAACATATTTATTGTCTTTATATAACTCAGTAGCAGCAACATCAAGAGCAATCATGATGTCATCTCCAGCTTTGTAACCAGCTTTTTCTGTGGCTTCCAGAATAACTTCAATAGCTTCTTCATTTGAAGAAAGGTCAGGCGCAAATCCACCCTCATCGCCGATACCAGTATTTAGACCTTTTTCATTAAGTACTTTCTTCAGATTATGATAGATTTCGGCACACATCTGTAGAGCACCAGCAAAGCTTGTAGCACCAACAGGCATGATCATGAATTCCTGTATATCTACATTGTTATCAGCATGCTCTCCACCATTAAGAATATTCATCATTGGAACAGGTAATGTTTTGGCATTTACCCCACCAAGATATTTAAAGAGGTAATTACCACTTGATGCAGCAGCAGCTTTGGCTACAGCCATTGAAACACCAAGAATAGCATTTGCACCAAGTTTACCTTTATTGTTGGTACCGTCCAGTTCAAGCATAGTTCTGTCAATATCCACCTGATCCAGAGCATCAAAACCAACAATCTCAGCAGCAATTATTTCATTTACATTGTCAACAGCATCCTGAACACCTTTACCCATGTACCTATCTCCGCCATCTCTTAACTCAACAGCTTCATGGGCGCCAGTTGAAGCACCAGAAGGAACAGCAGCTCTACCAAAAGAACCATCTTCAAGCAAAACATCAACCTCAACTGTAGGATTACCACGCGAATCCAGTATCTCTCTAGCAAAAACATCAATAATAGTTGTATCCATATTTAACAACCTCCACTTAAATTATTTTGTTATTCGCTTATATAAAGTAGTTATTCACCTCATGCTAAATTTGTCCAAAATAATTATTGTTCTTTCGCATTTCACTCAATCGCTACTGAATAATAATTATTTCTAAGCTAACAACTAGCTTAATATTACTTTAGCCTACTGATCAACAAGGAGTACATCACCGGTCATTTCTTCCGGTATATCTATGCCTAATATTGTAAGCATAGTTGGAGCAATATCAGAGAGTTTACCCTGTTTCATTTTCTTACCTTTCGCTCCACCTATATAAACAAGTGGTACTGGACTGATAGTATGTGCAGTAAATGGCTCACCATCAGTATCAACCATTTTTTCACTATTACCATGATCAGCTGTCATCAATATCTGACCGCCTTTTTCAAGTATAGCTGGGACAACCTTACCCATACACTCATCCACAGTTTCAACTGCTTTAATTGCAGCGTCCATAAATCCGGTATGTCCTACCATATCACAGTTTGCAAAATTAAGCACGATGACATCATACTTATCTTCTGCAATTTTCTCCAGCAGGGCATCGGTTACCTCATAGGCACTCATCTCCGGTTTCTGGTCATAGGTCGCAACCTTCGGTGAAGGAATTAACTTCCTATCCTCTCCAGCATACTCTTTCTCAACACCACCATTGAAGAAAAAGGTTACATGAGCATACTTCTCTGTTTCAGCAATACGAAGTTGATTTAATCCATTCTTACTTAGTGTCTCACCAAATCCATTTTTAATCTCCACTGTGGGAAATGCAACCGGTAAATCAAATTCTTCATCATATTCTGTCAGGCATATATAGCAGAGATCTTCCGGGTGTTCTGCTGGTCTATCAAAGCCTTCAAATTCCTTTAAAGCCAGCGCCCTGGTAATCTGGCGGGCCCTATCTGCACGAAAATTGAAGAATACAACTGCATCACCATCTTTTATAGTAGCAGTAAGTTCTCCATTTTCTTCTATTACTACAGGGATTACAAACTCATCATTAACCCCATCATCATAGGAATTCTTCACGGCCTGGTAGGCATCATCGCCTTCATTGCCCTTTCCAAGTACCATGGCATCATAGGCCTTCTTGGTTCTCTCCCAGCGGTTATCCCTATCCATAGCATAATAACGACCGCTGACAGTTGCTATCTTACCAACACCAAGCTCGACTAATTTTTCCTTAAGCTCATTGATATAACCTGCTCCACTCTTCGGCGGTGTATCTCTACCATCAAGGATTGCATGAATATATACTTTCTCCAGTCCATATTCTTTTGCCATTTCCAGCAGACCATATAAGTGTTCAATATGACTGTGAACTCCACCAGCTGAAAGCAGTCCCATCAGATGAAGGGCATGATCTTCTTTCGCTACATATTTATATGCATCTTTCAATACTTCATTATCAAATATAGATTTATCTTCTATCGCTTTATTGATTCTGGTATAATCCTGGTATACAATACGCCCTGCCCCCAGATTGAGGTGACCTACTTCAGAATTACCCATCTGCCCCTCAGGGAGTCCAACTGCTTTCCCGGAGGCATCAAGAGTAGTCATCGGATACTCATCACAATATTTATCTAAATTGGGCGTGTTTGCTGCTTTTACAGCATTACCCTCATCATCATCTCTAAGTCCATATCCATCCAGTATAATTAACGCTAAAGGCTTGGGTCTATCCATTTCTTTCACCCCTTTCTATCTATTTTGCGTGATTATTTTTCATATCAATATTTCGATACAATTAAATGCCCTTTTTATGTTAACTCTATCTTTTTCACATTTAATCTATATACAATTAATCATCCTCATCCTTGATGATTCTCTTACCTGGCACCTTCAACTATTTTAGCAAAAGATTCTGCATCAAGACTTGCTCCGCCTACCAGTGCTCCATCGATCTCTGGTTGAGCCATCAATTCTTCAACGTTTTCTGGTTTTACACTACCACCATATTGTATCCTCATTTTATCAGCAGCCTCAGGAAAGTCTTCCCTGACAATATCTCTGATAGTCTTAATAACAGAATTAGCATCTTCTGCAGTTGCAGTTTTTCCTGTCCCAATTGCCCAGATAGGTTCATAGGCAATGACTGTTTCTTCAACCTGCCTTAAAGTAAACCCTTCCAGGTCTGCTTTTATCTGCCCTTTTACTTTATCAATAGTCTGATCTGCTTCTCTTTCCTCCAGGGTTTCGCCAACACAGATGATAGGCTTTAAACCAAAGTTAAAGGCAGCTATTGCCTTTCGATTAACCTCTTCATCTGTTTCCTTAAAATACTCACGGCGTTCAGAATGCCCCAGTATTACATACTCGACGCCAACTTCCTTTATCATAGATCCAGCTAACTCACCAGTATATGCACCTGAAGTAGCCCAGTACATATTCTGCGCTCCCAGCTTTATATTGCTATCAGCAATTAATTCGTTAACAGATATCAGATTTACTGAAGGTGGACAGACTGCAATCTCAACATCTGTAATTCCGGCAACTTTATCTTTTAGCTCAGCAACCAGTTCTTTTGCTTCACTAACAGTTTTATTCATTTTCCAGTTACCAGCAATAAATGGTTTTCGCACATTATCCCTCCTGTTCATTTCTCTATCATTAAACAATTCATTTATATTATCTCATAACTCGCTAATATCATCAGTTAAATGAAACACGTCAGGCAAAGATGCCTTACTCATCCAGAGCTTCTACGCCTGGTAATGGTTTACCTTCAAAGAACATCAAGGAAGCTCCACCACCGGTAGAAATATGGGTCATCTTTTCTTCAAGACCAGCTTTCTTAATGGCCGCTGCAGAATCCCCACCACCGATAATAGTCTTGGCATCTGATTCAGCCAGGGCTTCTGCTATAGCATTAGTACCTTTTGCAAAGGTGTCCATTTCAAATACACCCAGTGGGCCATTCCAGATAACTGTCTTTGCGCTTTTAATTATATCTGAGTATTTCTCAATAGTCTTTGTTCCACCACTGTCAAGTGATTCCCAATCTTCGGGTATTTCATCTATTGACACAACCTTATGATTGGCATCATTACTGAAATCATCAGCAACAACAACATCTATAGGTAATACCAGGTTTACACCCTTTTCTTCTGCTTCCTTCAGAATATCTTTAGCAACATCAAGCTTGTCTTCTTCAACCAGTGAATTTCCTGTTTCATATCCTTTAGCTCTAATAAATGTATTTGCAATTCCGCCACCTACCAGCAAATAGTCAACTTTTCCCATTAAATTGCGAATAACATCAATTTTATCAGAAACTTTAGCTCCACCCATTATAGCTACAAATGGATGTTCAGGGTTTTCCATAACTTCACCAAGAGCATTTAATTCCCTCTGCATTAAGAAACCTGCTATAGAAGGCAGATGTTCAGTAACACCAACTGTTGAAGCATGGGCACGGTGTGCTGCGCCAAAAGCATCACTTACAAAAACATCTGCTACACTGGCAAGCTTTTTGGCAAACTCAGGATCATTTTTCTTTTCACCCTCATAAAAGCGTGTATTTTCCAGAACCAGTACATCGCCATCTTTCAGGTTGTCAACAGCTTCCTGAACCTCATCGCCGATACAATCGTCAACTTTACTGACTTCTTTACCGATTAAATCAGCTAAACGTTCTGCTACCGGATCCAGCCTAAGTTCTTCTACAACCTTACCTTTAGGACGCCCCAGATGTGACATTAAAATAACCCGGGCACCTTCTTCAATCAAATAATTAATTGTAGGCAAGGCAGCCTGGATTCTATTGTCATCAGTAATATTACCATTTTCAAGTGGTACATTAAAATCAACCCTTACCAGGGTATTCTTACCTTTAAAATCAACATCTTTTAAAGTCTTTTTCACAATAACACCTCCGCTTATATTTTCAGAAGATAACTATTCCTGACAATTTAACGTGTTAAATTTAAAGTAAATAAAACTTAACAGGATAAACATATCTCAAAAATATATCCATCTTAAAACAAAACTTAATATTAAACTCATGTTTAATTCAATTATTTGTGTCTTACACTAATAGCAGGTAGAAACAGGTCCTTTCAGGTAAGACCTGTATTTCTACCCACTTTATGTTTTTCATAGTAGTTCAGTCTGGTGATACTAAGTAATCCAGCAACAATAATTTAATTTTTGTATCACTTTACTGTACTGGTTTATATCTCTAGCAGCTGAACTAAATTCTACTCTAGACTTATATTCCTTTGCTGGCCATAAATATGGCAGTTTCCATGGTCTTCTGTGAATAAGCCCACTCATTATCATACCATGATAATACTTTAATCATATTACCATCCATAACACTGGTATAGTTTGCATCAAAGACTGAAGTATGGGCATCTTCTACAATATCACTTAAAACGATAGGATCTTCATTGTACTTGAGAACACCGCTCATAGGACCTTCAGCAGCAGCCTTCATAGCAGCATTTACTGCTTCTTCAGTAGCTTCTTTTTTTACATTAACAGTTAAGTCAACCAATGATCCTGTTGGAGTAGGAACCCTTACAGCCATACCGTGGAATTTACCTTCCAGTTCTGGTAATACCAGAGAAACAGCTTTAGCAGCACCAGTTGTTGTTGGTACCATGTTGACAGCAGCTGCTCTTGCGCGGGTAATCTTCTTCATTGCACCAGGTGCATCAAGGATGTTCTGTGCGCCAGTATAAGAATGGATAGTTGTCATTAATCCTTTTTCAATACCAAAATTATCATTCAACACTTTGGCTACTGGGGCTAAACAGTTAGTAGTACAGGAAGCCATAGATACTATATCATGCTTGTCTGGATCATAGTCTTCCTGGTTAACACCCATTACAATAGTAACATCTTCATTTGTTGCAGGAGCAGAGATTATAACTTTCTTTGCACCAGCATCCAGGTGTTTTTTAGCTAGCTTACCATCAGTAAAGAAACCTGTTGATTCAAGAACGATATCAACATCAAGATCTCCCCATGGTAAATCTGCAGGATCTTTTTCTGCATACACCTTGATTTCTTTTCCATCAACAATAACACTATCATCATTAAAGTCAACATCTGCTTCAAAGACACCGTAGTTTGAGTCATATTTTAATAGATATGCCAGTACCTCAGGGTCAGTCAAGTCATTAAATGCAACAAATTCAATATCAGGGTTCTGATAATATCCCCTGAATGCCCTACGTCCAATAGCTCCAAAACCATTAATAGCAACTTTTACAGTCATTTTATCTTCCTCCAGTTAATTTTTTTGTCCATATAAGGACTATTATTTTCAGTACAAATGTACCAATCGACAGATTTAATCAATCCTAGTTTCTGTTTATAAAATTCATACAACATCTATCAGGCGACATTCTGAAAACCATCTAGTAAATTTATAACAAAAACTTATCTCTCAGCTATTCTTAATATTGAGCCCTGTCACCACCTCCTTTTAAAGTTATTATCTCTTTAGCTGTTAATTCATCAGTAATCAAGAGATCATGATATTTAGGTGATAAAACAGATAATATTGCTCTTGCCTTCGCCGGTGCTCCTGCTACAACGATAACCTTTTCTATTTCCTGTAAATCCTCTAGATGAAGACCCACACTGGTCGTTGTATAGACTATCTCACTTTTTTCATTGAAATAATAGCCCAGAGCCTCAGCTACAGCCCCACCTGTTACCAGATGTTCAATCTGTTTTGTTGACATATCCCTTCTATCTGCCATAACCTCAGCACTTCCAACACCATGTAATAGTATGTTAGCTTTCTTGAGACTCTTCAGAACACGTTGAATAGAAGGTTCAGCAATAATTCTATCTACATTCTCTTCTTTTATTGAATCCGGTATATGTAATAATTGATATTTACCGCCAAGTTTTTTTGCTATAGTTGAGGCAATAGTATTGGCCTGAATTTCAACCTCTTCTCCTAATCCTCCACGACCAGGAACAACAGTCACATTCAATGGTCGATCCCTTTTCTGCATAGCATTCGCTACCTGAGCAAGAGTTGAACCCCCTGTTACAGCCAGGATGTCTCCATCTCTGAGTAGTTTATTTAGTAGGCGAGCAGTAAAGCGGCCAATTTCCTGTACAATAGTAGAGTGTTCCAGGTTACCGGGGACTATATACACTTCTTTTATTCCTAAAAGGTCCTGTAACTGTGTTTCCAATATTTTTATACCTTTTATTTCTTTTATGTATTTATCCAGTTCAGGCAAAAAACCAGAACCTCTTTCAGTAATAACTGCACCAGCCCGGGAAATATTGATTAATCCTCTTTTTTGTAAAAAATCCAGTTCCTTTCTGACAGTCCTTTCACTTATATTCGTCTTTTCAGCCAGGGTTCTTCTCCCTACTGGTTGTTCATAATAGATATTACGTAATATAGTATACCGATTTTCTGCTATAGATATTAATTCAGGTAATATTTTTTCCTGAATCTTAAAAAGGTATTCCACACTTACACTCCCTTGTTTGTATGGGGACGTTTCTGTCCCGCAGGAACAAATGTGTCCCAACCAGCGAAAAAAATATATTTCAGATTTATCTATTCCTTTTTCCACTATATTATATTCTATGTACCTATAAAAATTCCTGCTTTTTTTAGGCATTTTTTTAGAAATTGTATACTGGTGAACAATATGCAAAAAAACATAGTTAAAGAAAACAACTATAGTATCTCAGCAACTATTTCAACTTATCTGCAATTTTATTAATCCTTCTCATCCGGTGATTAACACCTGATTTACTGAGTTTTGGTTCCAGCATTTCTCCCAGTTCCTTTAGACTGGCATATGGATTCTCTTTCCTCAGTAGGGCAATTTCCTTCAAACCTTTTGATAGGGAATTTAATCCCTTCCTTGATTCAATTACTTCGATATCTTCAAGTTGTAACATAGCAGCCTCTATAGTCTTATCAAGATTCGCTGTCTCAAAATTTACCCTTCTATTTGTATTATTCTTTAAACTCTTCATTATATACTTATCTTCCATTTTTAAAAGGGCTTTATGAGCACCTATGATATTCAGCACTGTAGTTATGTCATCAAAATTCTTTAAATATACAATATACTTATTATTATGCTCTGTCAGGTGACCTTCTACGTCAAATAAGGCAAGAAGTTCAATTAAATCCTCAGCAAAACCCAGATGTTCACATCTGAACTCCAGGTGGTATTCACTTCCCGGCCTATTGACCGAACCCCCTCCAAGAAATGCACCCCTCAGGTAAGCACGCTGTGAACTACGCCTTTTTATAAATTCATCCTTAATTTCAAATATTAGATTCCTGCTCTCATCAAGCAAACCCAGGTCATACAAGAAATTATCCATCCCCTCTTGAGGAGGTAGAAAAAGTTCATATATATTGTGTTTTGTATCAAAATGAGTATCCTTTCTGACCATAATCTGCATTTCCAGGTTAAACTGCTTTTTAATTAGCGAATATATCTTACGCGCCAGATCACCTAAATATATCTTAATTCTTAATCCAAGTTTTTTATTACTTATCTGAATAGAACCATCCATCCTTATTAATGCTGCAAGTTCCGGCAGTTCCTCTCCTGCTATACGGGCTATTTCATGTTTTACATCTGCTGTAAAAGACATTATTGGGTCACCTGCTCTCTACAATATTGAAAATTATTCTGGCCAATTCCATCGGATCATGTCTGATATAGCCCTGTTCTGATAACAGATCACCTTCCACGATTTGTATCCCCATATCCTTTATCTCTTCCCGATCCACATTAACCCGGTAAGCCCCTTCTTCTTTATACTTCTGAATTAGATCTTCTGAACTCTCTTCTTTATTGACAATAACATAATTAAATAAATCAGTAAAACTATGATTATTAATAGCCTTGATATGGTCACTCACTGTATAACCTGTTGTTTCACCAGGTTGAGTCATTACATTACTGACATATATTCTGGTTGCTTTACTCTTTTTTATCTCTTCTGCAATATCATCAACCAGTAAATTCGGAATAATACTGGTATAGAGGCTCCCCGGACCAATTACAATTACTTCTGCTTCCCTGATGGCTTTTACCGCATCTATAGTAGGCTGGCAGTCTGTAGGTTCCAGAAACACCTTCTCTATTCTTTTTTCATTATCGGGGATGACAGACTCGCCCATTTTAACAGATTTGTCACTATAAATAGCTCCCAGGTGGACATCATCATTTGTTGCAGGTAAAACTTGACCCCTGATAGCCAGCACTTTACTGGATTCCTTAATGGCTTCCTCGAAGTCTCCCAGCACCTCAGTTAGAGATGCAATAAATAGATTGCCAAAGCTATGTCCTTCCAGGTGCCCCTCAGAATTAAAGCGGTACTGAAATAATTCCTGCATCAACGGCTCAGCATCAGCCAGTGCCACCAAACAGTTCCTGATATCACCTGGGGGAAGCATCCCCAGTTCATCTCTCAACTTACCAGAGCTCCCACCGTCATCTGCAACCGTTACTATAGCGGTTATATTGCTGGTATAGAGTTTCAATCCCCTCAGGAGATTAGATAAACCCGTACCACCACCCAGGGCTACTACCTTTGGACCTTTTTCCAGCACCTTTTTTTCATATAACTTACTCACAAATTCATGAGATTCAAGTTGATAAAATCTCTTTAGGGCTCCCCGGAAGGAATAGTTTACCCCCAGCAATCCAGCTAGTATCAGTATAGATGAAATAATTATATCAAGTCCATATGGAACATAGCCTACTATTGGTGAGAAAAGCTGAATAACTTTTCGCTCCAGTTCTCCTATTATCTGAAAATTAATCAATATTGATATCCCTGCACTGATAAGTATTAAAGATACCAACACTAAAAATATCCACCTTTTTACACCTATACCAGGATATAACCATTTTTTTATCTCAATTTTCATAAAATATCCTTCTCCAGTTTTTATTTCTGAATATCCTTATGTTCCACACTTACACGGTACCCCTTTTTCAGGAGATGATCTTTCAGTTTTATCGCTGTAGTTACCGAGCGGTGTTTTCCACCCGTACAGCCTATGGCTATCATTAAATGACTTTTACCTTCTTTCTTATATTCAGGAAGCAAGAATTTTATTAAATCAAAAAACTTCTTATAAAACTTCTCGGTTATCGGCCACTTAAGAACATAATCCTGTACTACTTTTTCTTCTCCGGTATGCTCTTTAAGTGAACTTACATAATATGGATTAGGAAGGAATCTTACATCAAAGACCATATCTGCATCCATTGGTATCCCATATTTATAACCAAAAGAAATAATGGAGACTGACATTGTATTTTTATCTATTTGATGAGAAGAATATATCCTCTTGAGCTCATTATATAGTTCCCGCTGGGCCAATTTAGAAGTATCGATAATTTTATTGGCTTTGCCCCGGATTTCTTCCAGAAAAGAACGCTCTTTTAAAATAGCATCAAGTATTCTACCCTCTTTATCAAGAGGATGTTTCCTGCGGGTTTCTTTATAACGCCTGATTAATGTCTCATCAGAGGCTTCCAGAAACAATATCTCATAACTAATATTCTTTTTATCCAGACGGGACAGTTCATCAAAAAGAGAATTGAAGAATTCTCTACCCCTTATATCTATCACAATAGCTATCTTCTTTAGCTCGGAATGCCTGCATAACTCAGCAAATTTATTTAAAAAGGCGGGAGGAAGGTTATCGATACAGAAATATCCCATATCTTCAAAAAAATCAAGTACAACAGATTTGCCCGCTCCTGACATACCTGTTATTATCAGTAATTCCATTTCCATTCTCCTCTCCAGAATTTATCATATGGAAAATATTATTAGCAGAAAATAAAATTTATATCTACTTCTTATTTCTATTTTATATTATTTTTATAAAAATGTTAAACTTTTATCCCATTTAGATAAAATCTATGTTTACAATTCATACTACTATCATATTTTTAAGTTTATATAAAGAATTTATATTAATAATGGTAATTTCTTCTCAAGGATTTCAAAGCTGGCAGGCAATGTTCCTACAGACTCTCCATCAATTTCAAGTTCAGAAACCTCATCTCCCTCGATCTGAAGCTCTATCTTTTTCCCTGTTAAAGAGTCCACTAATCGGTGTTTCAGATGAGTACCTTCATAAGCCCTGACCAGATTTACAATAATCTGTAATTTATTAAAGTTCTTAAGTAATACAATATTAAACGTATCACTTTCAGGATCAGCCTCTGGCGCTATCTTTATACCACCACCAAAGTATTGCCCATTGGCAATAATCACACTATTAAGATACTGAAAATATTTCTCCCCACCATCAATTATAACCCTTATTTTCTTATTTTTATAACTTATAAGTGTTCTAAGCACACCCAGCAGATATGTAAGAAATCCACCAAGTACTTTTGAACTTTCATTTACCAGCTTTGCAACAGCCGCACCTATTCCAGTATCAGCTAAGTTTACAAAAAACCTTTCTTCTTCTATACCCTTATGACTGAGATATGAAACCTTCCCCAGGTCCAGATAACGTACCTGATTCCTTTTGACTATATCTACTATACTCTCAACATGATTGTCAATACCGAGGGTCCTGATGTAGTCACAACCTGTTCCCTGAGAAAAGACGATAAGTCTGATATCTTCATCGATTAATTCATCTCCCCTAAAAAAACCATTGGCTACTTCATTAATAGTTCCATCTCCACCAACAGCCATAATTCTTCTATATCCCATGGCTATCACCTTATGGGTCAGTTCGATAGCATGTCCAGGATATTCGGTAAATCTTTTTTCAAATTCAATATTATGCTTACGAAAGTACCTTTCATATTCAGGCCAGACTTTAGCAGTCTTCCCATGATGAGATACAGGATTTATAATTGCCATAATAGGCTGCATATTAATCATTACCCTTCATATTATAATTACTAATACTTCTATACTTATTTATAATTCTACGATAAATATCATAATTCCTGCTTAATTATGATTCATGGTCAATAAGTATTCCGTTATTTCCAGAGCAAAGTCCCGTTTTCGTCATGGTCACCATCATTACCCAGTAATATAACACAACTAAACTAATCCTTTTGTCTCACTGACACCTATCATGACATTCATATTCTGGACAGCTGCACCAGAGGCCCCTTTACCTAAATTATCTAGACGGGTCATTATTAGTATTTGATCGTTATTACCATGTATAAAAATCTCAATATTATTAGTATTATTCACATCAGTAATCTTGAAAGCGCCCTGATATAGGTGTTCTTCTGATTCCAGCGGCATTACTTTTACAAAGAACTCATTTTGGTAATATTCTGCAAGGAAGCTCTGTAATGCTTCCGTACTTTTATATTTATTCATCAATCTGGTATGTAATGGTATTGATACAACCATTCCTTTGTAAAAATTACTTACAATGGGAGTAAAAAGCGGTTTATTCTTTAGTCCTGTATGCTTTGTCATCTCTGGAAGATGTTTATGATCCAGTCCCAATGCATAATGCCTGGGGGCCTCTAATGCTTAGTGACTCTCTGATTCATATGTTGATATCAGTTTCTTCCCACCACCACTATAACCAGTTACAGAATGAAAAGTCATTGGATAATCGACAGGGATTATACCCTGTTCTACAAGTGGACGTACAGTTATCACAAAACCTGTGGCATGACAACCAGGTACTGAAACTCTTCTGGCCTTTCTAATGATTTCTCGCTGTTGCTGACTTATCTCCGGAATTCCATATGCCCAGTCATCAGCAACCCTATGTGCGGTACTCCCATCTATTACCCTGGTGTTTTCATTCTCTATAAGTGCTGCAGACTCAATGGCAGCATGATCAGGAAGACACAAGAAAACAATATCAGCACTATTCATCAATTCTTTTTTTACATCCCTTTTCTTTTTATCTTCTTCAGAAATATTTATCAAAGCTATGTCTGCTCTCTGTGAAAGACGGTCATATATATTCAATCCAGTAGTCCCATACTGTCCATCGATAAATACTTTAGTTTTCATATGAAGACTGCTCCTTTCTCTCCACCAGGCAATCATTTTTTTATAATTATACACTACTATTTATATTTATTCAATAATAATTTCATACTTATCCGATTTTATCTTCCTACCCTCCTGAGAATATCTATTCCTACATACTTATCAAAGACCCGGGTAATTAGTTCGTTAACGGTACTTTCTTCTCCTTCTTTAAACACCTTATACATTATATTCATATCTATCCACCCTCCACAATGATAACTTTTTAAAATTATACAGCACTTAATATAATTGCAAAACTTTCTTTTTATTAAAAAATAAAACTCACATGTAAAAAATGAGAGTTTATGAAATACCTATTCTATTAAATTACTTATCAGGTTATCTGACCCCAGATATAGATTATTGAAGCTCTATAGTTATTTCGTCAAGCTAAAGTATTTAAAGAAAAAAGGTCAATATAATTATTAATTCTCTGTTTTTCATTTAGATAACCCCCCATAACCCTATTGTATATTCATACCTCCCATACAAGTATATTAAAACTATAATTGAATTTTTAGTAACACATGTCATATGCGGATATGATAATTGTAATCAGTTGTATAATATTTAAAATCCTACACAAACAAGATATCGATTTCCTGGACAACAAGAAAGTGCCCACGCTGGGCGAACTAAAAAAATGCTCCCATGTTAAACATGAGAGCATTTAGAATAATATGTTTTATATTATAGTTAGTTTTATGTAATGGAGTTTTAAATCTCTATTATGATCCCCAAACTCAACAAATATCTCCCAGGCTTTATCAGCAATTATTTCATCAACCCAACAAACCTCAAACCGATTTTTAGACTGGGTTTTATCCCATATATTTTTAAATATCATCGCCTTTTGATGACCCAGTTTATATTTAATCCATGTAATAGTTTCATCAAATATATAGTTGGATGAATATAGTATGAAATTTCGCTGCCTAATTTCCTTAAGATAATCTCTAGCAGAATTATGGTTTACATCACTTTTATCTAC
>JBKGXW010000015.1:0-40617 GCA_046546395.1 Halanaerobiales bacterium | reverse complement strand
AATATAGTGCACTATTATATTAACATCGTTTTATTTTTTTGTCAAGGAAAAATACCTAGCTATCTAACAATTAAATAGCTAAAAATCTACAGATATTCTGGTATAAATATTTTCTTCTATCATATTAGCATACTTACTTTCACTATCATCATTTAAATTCTGGATAGATACACATCCTATATTCAACCAGACAGAATCAGCAAGGGAATACTGGAATTCAGGTTTTATTACTAAAGCTTCTCCCTTTACGTCATATATAGCGGATATATCCCACCTGTGAAAATCCAGTAAAGGTCCATCTACTTTCATAGTTAATGTCTTAATTTCAGGTTCCTGTTTCACTCTATTTTCTCTGAAATAATATTGACCCATCAGATTTACATCGCTTTCAAACTTATATTCAGCGCCAATTGAACCTTCCAGAATATTATTATAGAAATCTTCATTATAATTGATAAGGACTACCTCTGCCCAGGTACTAATATCCAACATCGAGCCAATTAAGTCAATTCCATACTTATTGACCTCCGGATATAGTTCCCTCTGTATTGGGTGCAATATGGGCAGATTATCCTTTCCGGAAAATAAGCTTACTGATATATCATAGTTAAAGAAATACCTTCTGGTCAGCTTAACGCCATATTGAATATCTTCAGTATCTCCAGTTCCTCCCCGGACAAAAGGTGCTACTGCAGCAGTAAACTCCATATCATCAGGTAAGTAATATATACCTTTAACTGCCTTGACTCTTTCATTATTTCCAATAGTATTTATAGCATCAAAATTACGTGGGGTAAAATAACTGCTGGGGTTAATCTTATAGGAACTTCCCCAGTTAATCTCCTGTTTTCCAATACGCCAATCCATGTTATCGGTGTAATAATCAAAATACAGTTTATTGATGCCAACTTCTATATCATTACCATGACTGGACTCCAGCCCTAACTCAAACAGAAAAGTAGCATTATATCCGAAATCTTTTCCCAATACTAACTTTACAACTTCCATATCTTTTAACTTTTCAATATCAGTGTTATACCTTAATTCGCTTTCTATACTACCGGAAAAGTTTATTCCCCCGGAAAAGGTTGTAGTACTGAAAATTAAGACTAATAAAATACTTGCTATTAATTTAGTTAACTTCACAGTCAATCCCCTCCTCATGAAATTCTTTGACATATATTTTCTTTCTTTTTATATACCTTCCTGTAAATATAGTATCTACCTTTGAATATTCTTCCTATAATATAGTGTCTACATTTCATATACCATACTGTAAATTTAGTATCTACCTTTTCAAATGCCTTACTGTGAATATATTATCATCAAGTTCCAGTTCGAAAGTTACATTATTTAAAACGATTTTGGTTTTACTTCCTTTCTCAAGATCCTCCATAGTTATATCTTCGAATATAAGATAATCATTATCCTCATATACAGTTCCAGTAGTCAATACTTTTTGGAGTTTTTCATCACTATTATAAAACTCCATTTTTGTAGGATACCATTTATCTGCATTGATCCACATAAACACATACTTATATTCAATATCTTCATCAATGGGTAGCAATTTCAATTTATAAATCTCATTACTAAACTCAAGTGATTCTGATTTATAATCAGATGTATAATTACCGCCGCCTATAATAGCCAGATCATTATAACTAAAATCACTACCAACAAAACTACTATTCTTCTGACTTCCGGCAATTCTTCTTTCACTACCGAGGGCTGGCATAAAAAGGTACATATCAGAATCTTCATCTTCCTCCAGAGCAAGAAAAGCAGTTCCTTTAATTGTAGCAGGTGATAAAAACTTTATAAATGTCTTGTCTTTTTCTCCTTCTTTTCTGTATATTTCAAGTTCTCTTTCTCTACTGTCACCTGAAGAATTGTATAATGTCATTGTCAGGTTTAAATAAGAGGTGTTTGCTCCCATAGCTTCTTCTACTTTCTTTAATATATCATTTCCTGATAAATTCTCTGCAGATATAGCCCCTGATAAGATTAATATACAGACCATAAATAAGAACATAATCATCACTTGTTTTTTCATAATAAGCTTCATCCTTTCACTGTGCTCAAGGCACAAAATTTGTAAAAAAATTCTTTCAAAACTAAATACACACCTTTTGATTGGTAAAGTCTTCTCAAATTTAATCAAGTTAAGAACCCGGGTTTTTAGCTACTTCTAAAAACGATGGCCCTGTAACAATACATATGGCAGGTAGAACCACCAGTGCACCAATTAAACAGGTAGATATTGATATAAAAACCAGAAAGCCAAAGAAATTTACCGGCAAAAAGTTAGACAGCAGCAATACAACAAAACCGATTATGACTGATAGAGCATTAAAAACAATCCCCCTACCTGTAGTCATCAGGGTATTTATTACCGCCTGATTTGTTTCACTTGATTTTTTCTCTTCTCTAAATCTCCACAAAAAGTGTATTGTATAGTCGATACCGACTCCAATCATAATAGAAGACAATAATGCAGTAACGATATTTAGCTCAATATTCAAGAATCCCATCAATCCAAACAATGAGATTGTTGATAAACCCAGAGGAATTGTTGATAATAATCCTGCTGTAAATGACCTGAACAATATCATCATTATAAAAGAGACAACTAATAAAGATATCAACAGGCTGTTTATCTGCCCCTTTACCACTAAATCAGCCAGTTCGAATACCATATCTGCCACACCACCAACTATTGAAATTGGGAGATTCTCCATTTCATCAAGTCTTTCATTAATTCTATGTATTAGTTGACCTATTTCTGCAGTACTATTTGTCTTTATCCGGGCATTGATTAACGCGTGTTCAGAATTAAAATCAATTAGTTTACTAGTATCTGCAGACATGGAATAGAGCATTAAATACTGTTCTATCGCCGCTCTAGTATCAGGTACCTTATTATATTCCGGGATATCATTATGAAGGACCTGATTCATCTGACTGAGCTGTGTAGATATAGATGTTACAGTGCTTATTTGATTGTCTTTCTTCAGGTTACTCACAACAGTATCGATTTTTCCCATCACTTCCGGATCAAGTATATCCCCTTCTGCAATAAGAGATATTGAACTTGAACCACCAAAATGTTTCCTGGCTAGTTCATCAGCAATGACTATCTTTTCGTTTTTTTGAAAATAACTAATCTGGTTTGTATCTACAAGCAGATTACTGATACCCAATGCAGTAAAAATTATAAAAAGGAGAAATGATATAATAATAGCTTTTGGATATCTGGTAACTAGATCTGCAGTAATTCTCAATATATTCTCTAAAATAGACTTTTTCTGCCTGACTGGTTTTGCTTTAGGCAATATCACCAATACTGCTGGTATAAACATAATACTACCGAGAAGAGCAAAGCCTATCCCTATAGCAGCTAAAACACCCAGTTGTTTTGCAGGAATAAGAATATGGGCCCGCAGGCATAAAAGTCCAAGGATGGTAGTTAGCCCGGCAGCAATTATCGGCTTACTCAAACTACTACCTACAGTCTCAGATAATTCTCTCTCAGTCTTCTCATTATCTGCTGTATTTTCTTCCTGATACCGTGCTATAATATGTATTCCATAATCATTAGCAACTGCAAGTAGTATCACAGGCAAAATAATAGTAACCATCTGTACTTTCCAACCCAGTAGAGGAATAAAACCAAACGCTACAATAATTGACATTATTACTATAAGAAAAGGCAGCAGCATTCCCCTTAATTGCTTAAAACAGAAAAATAAAAAAACTAACATAAGCAAAATCCCAGAAGGTAATAGCCTCTGCATATCTTTCCGAATATATTTATCAATCAATGATCTGGCAACTGGTAGTCCAGAGGTAAAGATTTTTTCTTCACCTGGAACACTATTGATAACACTATTAATATTATTGAAAAGTAGGTCATCTTTACTGCCCTCTTCAATCACTAAAACAATAGCCGCAGCCGAAAAGTCCTCAGCAACTATACTTCCATAAACATTATCACTTTCTATAATCCTATTTCTTAATACCTCCATTTCTGATTGATTCTCAGGTATCTTAGTAATCATATTTTCAATTATTAAAGAATTATCCTCTCCCCTTATATCAGGAACAGTAAAAAGACTATTTACTTTTTCTACCCCCTCTATTTTTTCAAATTGATCTGACAATTCTTTTACGCGTGCTAAAGTACTCTCCTTCATAATATTATCTGTTGTTATATTTACTAGAATTATTTCTGTACCTCCGAATATTTCCTCGATCTTATTCAGCTTAACACTTGAAGGCATTGTGTCAGGTATTTGACTCTTCATGTCAGTATCAATTTTCAGTCCAGGTAACTGAGCTGCAAAAAATGCTGTGATCAGGATGAATATTATTATAATAAGCCACGGCCGGTCTACAGATACTTTAGATAGTTTGTTTAACATTCTTTTCTCTTTTCTCCTTTCTCATTACATTTGAGTGCATTTCAAAAATAGAATGGTCATAAAGGCATATTAATTTTTGCCATAGGAAACATAAAATTTATTATACTTATGACCGTTCGTTAGTTCATATTTATTATTATAACTACCGTTCGTTAGTTTGTCAAGTATAAAAACACACCGGATATCTAAACTTCTATAATAATTGATAACACCGGTGTGTAATAATTTTATGGCAAACAAATTGAGAAAACAGGTTATCATCTTACTTAAAAATGAAACATGATTATTATTCAATCTCGAATTTATTTACAACCTGATTTAGTTCTGATACAACTTCTCCCAACTTATTATTATTATTGATAATGCCATATATATACGAAGTTAGTTTTTTGCTGGATGAAGACATTTCTTCAGCACTTGCTGTTGTTTCTTCAGATATACCGGCTATACTCTGTACATTTTCAACTATCATCTTACTATTTCTAGATGTATAACCAATTTCATCTGTTGATTCCTTAATGCCTTGAATCAATTTATTAAGACCTTCTTTAATATTTTCAAAAGCCTTATTGGCTGACTCAACTACAAATGCACCATTATCAATTTCTTTATTACCATCTAACATCTTTTGAGTAGATTGTTGGGTCTCTTCTTTTATTTTATTTACCAGATTCCTGATTTGATCAGCAGAAGTAGATGAGTCTATGGCCAATTCCCTTATTTCATCAGCAACAACACTGAAACCCCTGCCAGATTCACCAGCTCTTGCCGCCTCAATCGCAGCGTTTAGGGCAAGTAGGTTTGTCTGTTCAGACACACTATTTATCATATCAAGTATACTATCGATCTCTTTTATAATATCATTTAGACCATTTATTTGATCTTCTACTTCACTAATTGATTTTTTA
This sequence comes from Halanaerobiales bacterium, assembly GCA_046546395.1. Taxonomy (GTDB): domain Bacteria; phylum Bacillota; class Halanaerobiia; order Halanaerobiales; family DTU029; genus JBDNGI01. The sequence continues at coordinate 35,285 of JBKGXW010000015.1, read as the reverse complement.
ATATTATCCATCTGACCACTTACATCTTCCATTTTATCACTACCAACTATTGTAGCTTCGTTCATATCCATGGCAAGATTCTCTACCATCATATTGGTGTTCTCAATACCCTTGAGCCTCTTATCCAGATTTAGTACTTCAGAATTTATTTTTTCTACACTAAATGCCTGTTTGTCAGAACCACTGGCAACATGATCTATGGTATCAGATACTACCTGGAATATATCTGCTACCTCATGAGAAGAACTCTGCATTGATGAAGATGCTACTGTTACTTCTTCAGTTGCTTTATTAATACTTGATACTATCTTCTTAAGGTTATTAACCATTGTGTTAAAATCATTTGCTAATTCACCAACTTCATCACGTGATTTAATCACTATATTTTGCTTTAAATCACCATTCGCTACATTTTTCATTGCATTTTTAATTGTATGTATTGGTTTTAATAAAAACTTACGGATAGTAATAAATATTACCAGGAATAGAACTATCAAGAATATTATACCGCCAATTATTATGTAATAAGTAACCATATTCCTGGCAGCATAGGCCTCCCTGGCAGATATTTGAGTTACTATCACACCACCTATTTTATTTACCGGTACAAATGAAGCTAATTTCTTATCATCATTTATACTATATTCAATACTCGAGCCCTCATTACTATTTAGAATACTATTTAGTGTACTTTCCTCTACCCCTTCAACCAGATTGTTTAGATTAGTCTCCTTTATCAGGCTGTCTTCTATATGTGCGACAATATTCCCGCTCTGATCAGTCATAAAAGCGACACCATTTTCTCCTATTTTTGTTGATGTTACCAATTGGTTCAATAACGTTAAATCGACTCTAGCTCCTAAAACACCAATAAATTGATTTTCGTAATCATATACTGGTATCGATACAGTAACAGCTGGAGTATCATTATTAGTAAAATCAACTGCAGTCCAGGTGATATCATTATTAGCTCTTGCACTTTCATACCAATTCTCATTTCTTGCATCAAAATCACTTGAAAAAGAAACATGTGGATAAATATATATATCACCCTGTTCATCACCAAAGTATATAAACTCAAAATAAGTGTAGTAATCCTGTACTTCTCCAATAAAATCCATCATAGCTGTCTTACTACCAGCCCTGATTGTTTTCCGATTTGCTATAAGATTAATAACACCCTCAACTTCACTTAAGAATCCATCAACCTTGGTCTTCGTTAATCTGGCTAACTCTTCATTACGACTTACAGTTGATTGATTCAGCTCCCTTGTCATATAATTATTAATAGTAAAACCCAGGACTATCAATGCTAAAAATATTATAATTGAAATTATACCAATAACCTTAAAATTTAGACTACTGAATAGTCCTCTTAGATTCTTCTTTTTTGATGCCATAAAACCCCTCCTATTTCAATACCTTAATATAGAAACAAACATACATTATTAACAACTAATGTAACCGGGATATTTATGAATTATTGACCATATATATCCGCTTCAGAATGAAATTCTTCTGCTACTACAGTCTCCATAATATTGCCTTCGTGAACAGTCACAACAGGAGTCACGACTGTCGGTATATCATATTGACCATTATTAACATAACGGTCAATATCAATAATATCTTCTACTGAACTATCTGGATTTCTGGCCAGAGCAACCGCAACTTCAACAGATTTATAAGCTAAAGGCTTAATCTTTTTAAATATCTCTATATTCTGCTTTTCCGCAACAATATAGCGAATATTGGTTAAATCTGCATCTGAGCCTGCCACGAATACCTTTTCTGTCCCGATATGTCCCATTGCTTCAAGAGCTCTGACTGCCCCATCGGCCATTCCACTATTATTCGCTATTACTGCATCAATATCGTTACTATATTCTTCAAGAGCTTTTTCAGTAGTTGCCATGGCTAACTCGGGAGACCAATTTTCATGAGCTTGATCTACTACTAGTTTTAAGCCAGGATATTTATTTATAGTATTGAGTACACCCTGTGAAAAAGCCAATGCATTGGAGTCGCCTGGCTGCCCCCTTAAAAGAACGACATTCCCCTCAAGCCGACCACGATGTTTTTCAAACCATTCTACCATTGCTTCCCCCTGTAATTCTCCTATAGCCCAGCTGTTCTGGGTCAAAAAAACATCAACATCACTATTAGTAATCAATGAGTCATAATTTACTACTGGAACACTGGCCTGGTGTGCCCTGTCAACTAATATAGAAGCAGTTTCTGTATTAACTGGTTGTAAGACAATGACATCAGCGCCTTTGGCAATCATCTGATCTAATTTCTCTAATTGAGTTTGTTCATCATTATTTGCAGCAGCAAATATAACCTCTACATCAAGTTCATCAGCCTTCTCAAAAAAGGCATCTCTATCTTTCAAATATCTTTCTTCCTGCATTGTCTTTAATAAAAATCCAATCCTTATTTCGCCATTATTATCAGCAGTATAATCTTCGTCCAGATATTTATCCAGCCAGTCGGCATACACTGAATTATAAAATATAAAAACCATCAAAACAGCAATAAATAAGAAAATAACTTTCTTCATCCATTTCCCTCCAGTAATAAATTTTAATTACACAATAAGTAGCTCAATACTATCTATATCTATTTGCAAACTAAGACAAAAAGAATAGAATACCTTTTTAAACTACCAATTACATATTATGCTATTTAAAAATATAATTAGCCAAAAGCAAACAAATATCCTTGGGTCTAAAGTCCTGTTTTTGAAATTTATTAGCACTAGTGACAAATATAATCATTTTTCTACATTATCTGTTCTTTTTTTTACCATTTTATTAACTCATATACTTGAAAATCAATACTTATTATTAATATAAAATTATTTCTATATATTCACCAATAAAAATACTTATGCATAATATATTACAAATCAACTAAAAAGGAGGCTTTACTATGGGTGATAGTCATGGCGGTGGAGTATCTATTATCTTCTTGATTCTTATCCTACTTCTGTTAGGAACTCCTGGCTTCTACACCAAGAAGTAACTAGTACTTTAAATATCATATTTTTTTTACATCAATAGGGGGTGAAAAATCAATGGGAAACTATCTAGGATGTGGTGATCAGGAAGCTTTTGTACTATTCTTAATTCTTATTCTTCTAGTCTTAAGTACAATGGGCGGAGTTTGCTAAACATCTATAATCAAATATACAGGGGTAGCACTTGCTACCCCTGTTGTCTTATATAATACTACCCGAAGATTCCTTTCTCATTTTTATAACATCTATTTATACACCAACCAACTCCTCTGTCCTGGAACTAAGTCCCAACTCCTGTCTCTTTTTCTCAATATGTTCTACATAAATCTCAATAGTTTTCTCAGCATCCATCTCTACAACTACTTTTCCTAATCCCAGGGTTTCGGTTGTCTCAGTAAGTGTTTTAACAACCACATCACTACCTGTTATCGATGGTACTGGTGCAACATGAACCATCCAGCCCAGCGCGACCGCAGTACAGGCATCTGCAACAGCTTTCTGTTCCAGGTATTCAGGAGCCCCAATAACCAGGGGCAATTTGTCTGTATCTACATCCAGTTCATCGGCTATTTCCTTAGCTGTCTGAGTCATCTTTCCGATATCAACACAAGCCCCATAGGATAGCACTGGCGGAATACCAAGTTGCTTACATACTGCTTTCAAGCCCTCTCCTGCTTCATCAGCAGCATCGGGTTTTGTCAGGCCAGTATATTCCATTACCGAAGATGTACAACCTCCTGACAGAACTAAGATATCTTTTTCAATTAATCCCTTTGTTATCTTGAATATATTGCTTCCACCCTGTCCATATCTGGCGGTTGTACACCCCACTATTGTCGCAATCCCTCTGATATTACCCTCAGCAATCTGTTCAATTAAAGGTTTAAAACTACCTCCAAGGGCTTCTTTCACAGACTCTGTGCTAAATCCTACCATACAATCCGAGACATGAGGTGGTATATATACATTCTTTTTCTTTGATTTTCGATCTTCAAAAGATTCTATCGCCATACCCAGTGCCTTTTCTGCCTGTTCTGCCATCTTTTCAGGTACAAAATCCAGTGTTTCTGTACCCTGTAATTTGATTACAGGGTGTGTACTCAGCAATTTTGTGCCAAACTTTTTAGCGTAAATAGGAAGGGTTGCTACTGTACAATTGTAGTCAAACATAAACATATCAACCACTCCGGTAGCCAGTAAATATTCCTGTGATAACCATTCACCTTCCTGACCCCCATATCCTTCCCGGTCCTGCATACCTTCATAGTTTAATAACTGTTGTCCCTCACAAACATGTCCCAGAATCTGGATACCTTCTGCTCCAACATCCCTTGCTTTCTGCTGCCACTTATCACTGGAAGCAAGGTCTATAGCAATATGGGCCAGTAATGGCATATGACCATTTGTGACTATATTAACCATATTTTCCTGTAATAGTCCCATGTTTTGCTGCTGGACTTTTATCTGTTGTGTCCCCATCAATATTTCCTGAAGTATATCAAGTAAAAATAAGCCCTGATACTCATTGGCAACACCCAGGCGGACACTATTTAGCAAGAACTCAACTGGGTCTGAACGGAAATTTGTCATACAGCTGGTCTGTGCATAGGAAACCTCACTATAGCCTCCACCAGGAAATAGACCCAGTTCACGCCATAGGTCTTTTCTTTTCGCAGGAGCAAAAGCCTCGACTGATTTTGATGGTATGTGGTATGGACTATGTATATCCTCTATTACCCAGTTAGAAAAGTCTACTGCCAGTTCCTCTATAGACTTATCGGTTGATAGATTAGCCATATCAGCAAATTTTTTCAGTTTTTCAGGATCTCTGATTTTCAGTCCACTTTCCGGGTGCTCACCAGATGCCTTAAGTGTCCTTGCTGCCTGATGTGCATGAAAGATATTGGCTGCAGTACCGATGGTAACATGTCTATACATGAAATTCCTGGCCACCATTGTATGGGCATCTACCCCACAGGTACCCCTGGGAACCTTTGATGATATACGGCAGGGTCCGTTTGCACACAATTGACAGGACAGTCCTTCCACACAGAACTGACACTGAATTGGCTGCTGTTGGGAGAAACGGTCAAATACATTGGTCATTTTTGCTTTATTAACCACCTGATACATTTCCCTCATAGCAGGGTCCAGTATCACATTCAGTGGATAACCCTCTTTTGACTGGTCATCTTTTGCAATGTGTTCTCTCTGCCACCTATATAGTTCTTCCTCCTGAGGTGCTTTCTCTATTCCACCATATTCCACCTCAAATTTCTCATATAAATCTTTATGGGCCTCCGGGTAATTACTATCCTTCTCACCTAGTCTTGAACCAATAGTACTCTTATCACCACTCATCCTTTCAGCACTTCTATTATAGGAACCCTTAACTTCTTTATCTGACATAAAATACCCCCTTATTTATTTAATACTATTTTCCCTTATTAATGAATAATATATACGAAAAAAAGACAGTTAAAGCGCTAACCTTAACTGTCTTCCATAAATATAATAATTGTTTTTTTCTTATAATATTATTCAAATAGCTTTTATGGTCAAGAAAGTCTGGATCTTGTGAACAGGCTTACTTTGCCAGGTGATATATATTAAGGACATCATCCTTGTCCAATTTCTTGAAATTACCCACTGGCCCATTGGCTGTACATTTTTCAGCCATAAGTTCCAGTTTTTCATCCGGTATATTCAATTCATCCAGGGTAACAGGTAGTCCTATAGAACTGAAAAAATCCTGCATCCCCTTAATTCCTTTCAGAGCAACCTGTTCAATATCATTGAAATCAGCTTCAACACCCCAGACCCTTACTGCAAACTGAGCAAATCTCTCTACATTTTCTTTATAAACATACTTAGCCCATGCAGGGAAGATAACAGCAAGTCCAGCTCCGTGAGCTACGTCATAGATACCACTTAGCTCATGTTCAATCGGATGAGAAGCCCAATCTCCAATACGACCAGTACCAAGCAAATCATTGTGAGCAATAGTTCCGGCCCACATTATCTGAGACCTAACACCATAATCTTCAGGAGTTTCCAGGGCCCGTGGTACATATTTTATCATTGTTTTCAGGGTAGCTTCACATAATCTATCAGTTAAATCAACATCTTCAACCTGGGTAAAATATCTTTCCATAATATGAGCCATGATATCAGCAGCTCCACAGGCAGTCTGATAATCAGGTAAGGTATATGTAATTTCAGGATTTAAAATAGCAAACTTAGGCCTTAATAAATTGGAACCACAGTCTCTTTTCAATCCACCTTCTTCTTTGGTAATTACTGAACCAGGGCTGGATTCACTGCCTGCTGCAGGTATAGTCAACACCACACCAATAGGTAAGGCCTCTTCAATACTGGCTTTCCCGGTATAAAAATCCCATACATCCCCCTCATAAGGTACGCCAACTGCGATAGCTTTAGCAGAGTCAATTACACTACCACCACCAACAGCAAGAATAATATCTATATTATTCTCACGGCAAATTTTTATCCCTTCTTTAACCAGTTTTAAACGGGGATTGGGTTGTACTCCCCCTAATTCAAATATCTTAAGTCCTGCTTCCTCAAGGGATTCTCTTACAACATCATATAGTCCATATCTTTTTATACTTCCCCCACCGTAATGTAATAAAACAGTTTTACCAAAATTCTTAGTCTCCTCGCCCACATTCTGTTCAGTATCTTTACCGAAAATAATTTTTGTACAGTTCTGAAATACAAAATTCTTCATTAGTTCAACCCCTTTTAAGTTTTACTATAAGCATATTTAATAAAATGCTCTTTATTATTATACCATATTCCCGGGTTTATAAATGTAATCTTATTTACATAGGACTGACTATATATATATGTTTAACCCGACAAACAAGCTTATTGATCAGATGAATTTTCTTGGCTGTTTTAGATAAAAATAATAAATAAGGCGTTTTTTATTCGTTATTTTTTTCAATTGAATACTTATCTCCCAAATACATATTGACTGTCCTGTCAAGAAACTCGTTAAAACTCATATTATCTGATATAAATTTCTTCATTAACTCTCTATGCTTTTCTTTTTCAATTTTGTAAGTTCCGCGTTTCATTCGCATAATATCACTCCTTATAAGACATCTTTTATTTATAATAAGCTGAAATAAAGCAGAAGATTACCTAAAAAAATCTACTTCTCCATCCAGCTGCCCCAGTCTTCAACTTCTTCCTTAGGGTTCAGTTCTCCGTTCAGATATAAATCTATGGTTTTATCAACAAATTCTTCAAATTCAATACCCAATTTATCCAATTTCTCTTTTACCCTATCAAACTTTTTTTCCGGTAATCTATAAGACATTCTTCTCTTCACTTTTTTTCCTCCCTTCAATTATTCCTGGCTATGTAATTTTAAAGTGAATTATAGTCTATACATCTCTATTTATTTATAATTATTTGATGATCTTTATTATACCCAAAAAACTACTATCTTAATAATATATAGAATATTTTAACAAATTACTATGATAAAAAACATCGAATTTAAAACTAAAAACAGCTCTCTATATAATAAATTATAGAAAGACAATAGTTTTTCCTGCTTTTTATTTAATATTAATTATTATTTTTACTAAAACAACTTAATCTGCATCACTCAATCGAGAAATTTTCCATAGACATTATAAACAAAATTATTTGTATAAAAAATAAGTAATTGTGCATTAAAAAAAGTTTTTTCAGTAAATAATAGAAGTAAAATCAAAATAGGAGGAAAAGCAGCAGTGAAAAAACTATTGATCCCAATTATTCTTATAATCCTGAGCATTAGTTTAATATCATGTAGTAATGAAGAAACAGGTCAACCCTTTGATCCAATGGAATCTTCCATTTTTCAGATGGCTGAAGTACAAAACTGTAGAGTTCTTGAGAAGCTAGAAGTTAGGACTGGAGCAAGTGAAGGCTATAGTACTATAGCTGTCTTAAACCCGGGAGAAGTTGTACGTGTTCTTGGTAAGATTGATGATTGGTATGTAGTACGACTGGAAAACTATCGTGTAGGGTGTATTGATTCATCAAAGACAGAACCCGTAGTTAAAGACAACAGACAGCCGCAAACACCAACACCCACCCAACCGGAACAGCCTGACAGAAATGCCGATGATGAGCCTGATCAACAACCCAATTTACCAGATCAACCTGAAGAACCGGGTATACCGGGTCAACCGGCCGATCCAACACCCGACGAACCTGAAACTGTACCTGAACCTAATCCAGTAGAATCCGAACCACCAGAACAGCCTGGCGAACGGCAGCCCGCAGAAACCCCTGCCGAAAATGTAGATAGAACACAGGAAAGTCAATTAATCAATCTTGTAAATCAAGAAAGGAGAAAAAATGGTTTACCTGCTCTAAGTAGTGACCTTGAGTTGACGCGCGTTGCTCGTATAAAAGCACAGGACATGATAGATAATGATTACTTCAGTCATTATTCCCCCACTTATGGCAGCCCATTTGATATGATGAAGCAGTTTGGAATAGATTATCAATATGCTGGTGAAAATCTTGCTCATAATACCTCTGTAGATAGGGCACATACTGCCCTGATGAATTCAAGTGGTCACCGTAAAAATATACTGAGTCCCAATTTCACACATATCGGTATAGGAATCAAAAAGGCAGAAAGAGGATATATCTATGTAGAGATGTTTATAGGCGTTCCCAGATAAAGTGGAGAACTCCCCGGGTTTAATACCGCGGGGAGTTCTTTATTATTATACATATTATAACTTTACTAGAAATGCTTTATCTTTATGGTATTGTTATAAATAAATTATCTGTAAGATGGAAATCTCATGTAGTTATTGCACTTTCCTTATGAACACACCCTGCACCTTTACTTGATAAGCTCCTAATATTCAGCTGGAGTCTTTGAATATCAGACTCCCGACCCGTGTTAACCTATGGTAATGTGGCTGTTGTCTTTAACATTTAATTTATGTAAGTTTTTTATTGTTACAAAGATGCGACTGCCCTTCGCACATTAATAAACCCCGACAATGTGCCGGGGTAGTATTCCTATTACACCTGATGACTAATGAAGAAAGAACATATCATCCATTAACTTTATAATTTTATTTTCTTCATCAAGATCAACGTTATTGATTATCTCTTTTAGTTCTCCCTGATCAAACCATAATCCATGTCCATCTTTACATTGATCTATAGTAATATCCTTTTCATTACCTTCCTTACTCAGACAAACCACCTTATCCATGCCCCCTGCACAGATAGGGCAGGGTTTAGCCTCCTCCTCTGAATTGTTTGCTTTATTGAACTTATTCAGGAGATTTACATAAACCGTTTCATCTTCAAGTATTAGTTCCAGTTCCCCGGCATCCAGCCAGATACCCTTGCAGGAAACACAGTAATCAAGCTCAATCTTGTTCAATTCTAGGATTATCATTTCATCTTTACAATTCGAGCACTTCATTTGACTCCCCCCGTTCAGGCCGAAAACCCAATATCAATTTTCGCCCTTTCCTGCTCATCTTCAATTTCAAAATACTCATGAGGTTGAAATGAAAAAATACGGGCGATAAAATTTATGGGAAAAGACCTGATAAGATTATTATAAAACATGACCTGATCATTATAGTTCTGTCTTGCAAAGGAAATTCTGTTTTCTGTTGATATAAGCTCTTCTCTTAGTTCATGAAAATTCTCATCTGCTTTCAATACAGGATAGTTTTCCACCACCATCAAGAGACTATTGAGGGCTGCAAGCAGATCGTTTTCAGCATGAGCCTGTTCATAAGTGCTACCTGCAGCTATGGCAAAATTTCTGGCCTGAATTACTTTCTCAAGGGTTTCCTTCTCATGCTCCATATAACCCTTGACTGAATCAACCAGAACTGGTATTAAATCATATCTCCTCTTTAATTGTACCTCTATCTGTGACCAGGCATTTTCGATACGATTATCCAGATTTACTATTCTATTATATGTTAAAACCGAATATAGTACATCTAAAACAACAAGAATAAAAATTACTAAAAAAAATAACATAAATACCCCCTGCTTTTACGACGAAATCATTTCAATCCCCTGACTCAAATTATACGTTCGAATTATTAATGAGCTCTTTCGGGATATATTATCTTTATTTTCCCGCGACATGCCTCACAGCGAATAGACTTCTTTTTAAAACCCTCAGAAAGCTGTATCACATTACCGCAATCACAGGAAAAGAATTCCCATTCATCCCCCTGTCTTTGATGTGTCATAATATATTTTTCTTTCTCTTCATCTCCCTTTAATGTTTCCCGGATTTTATCGGCTTTTGATTTGTCAGTATTTTCTTTAATATTAATTTCTCTATCACAATGAAAACATCTTATTTTCTTACCTCTGAAATTGGGTGCAAGCTGTAAAACATAGCCACAATCACAATAGAATGACTCCCAGCTACCCACCTCACTTCTAATGTAGGTATTCCCGTCTATTAGGCCGTTAACAATCCTGGTTCCATCTTCAAAGGGAGATTTTTTAAACGGATCTTCAGGCTTCTCCCTACTGGCCCTTTTCACCTGATTTTTTACTCCACACCTTGGACAGTGAATATACTCCCTCTTGAATTCTGGAGGAATTTTAAATTTTATACCACAATTACAGATCATAAATCTATAATCCCTTATTGCTTTATTAAGGTCTTTTGTTTCACGAATTAAATCCTTTAATGATCTTTCTGCTGAATCAGCACCTATTTCTGTGTCCTCTACAAGAGGTATATCTTCATCTTCAAGGGCTGAGTTCGGAAATATATTTTCTGTTTTTAGTGCAATTGAATTATAGGCATTCTGATAATCTTTATAATTGGCACCCCTGGTGATATTTCGCAGGATATTTATTCTCTCTCTTACTGGCGGGTGTGTTTTGGTGTTTTCTTTATCAATTGGATTTATTATGTAAAATGGTGCAGTACTCCATCTTGCTTCATGTAAAAATGTTTTATCTGTAGCAATCTTTTCTAAAGCTGAGGCAAGCCCCTCAGGATATCTTGTTAGACGAACTGCTGATGCATCAGCCAGATATTCTCTATTTTGTGACAAACTAAAATATATCCCCTTATTTATTTCCTGAAATACTTCCATAAGTAATTCAAACAAAAAATTCTCACCGCTTTGCTTATTATTTGTACTGCTATACTTATTTTCACCTAGCAAAGAGGCAACTTTCAAATTCAGGATAGTGCCCGCAAAGGTCAAATAGAGTGTATCCCGGTTTATTATATGAGAGAGTTCATGGGCTATGACTCCCTGAAGTTGATTACGGTTTAATTGTGTCAGTAAGCCAGTGGTTACAACTATAGCGCTATTTTCTTCCTTGATACCTAAGGCAAATGCATTAGGAGTCATACTGGGGGTAGCGTAAAGCTTCGGCCTAAAATCATAGTGTGCTGCTATAAGCATCTCTTCCAGGATATTGAATAGTTGCGGTTGCATAGCACGGGTAAGCTCCCTTGCGCCACAGCGAGATAGTACTATTTCATTACCATTAAAATAGCTTGTAAGTCCCTGAATAATAAAGAAAAATAGTCCTATGCATCCACCAATCAATCCATAGGAAACGCCTCCCATATATAACTCTCTTCCATACAAATCCCCGGCAAAACCAAAAAATAAAAATACAGCCCCCAGTACAAGGAAACCCAGCAAGAAAAAATTCAATCCCAGTACCAGTAAAAGCAAATATGTTTTTCTTTTATTTTTGCGAATTATCTCCCACATTAGAACTCAACCTTTACTGGCTCTCTTTCTGCTTCATTTTGCAGCTCAAAATACTCTCGAATATTAAAACCAAACATATTAGCAAGTATGTTTGATGGAAAAACTTCTATTCTATTATTGAAATCTAATGTTGAGTTATTATAGTTATTTCTGGCATATGATATTTTATCTTCGGTTGCAACAAGTTCATCATTCAGTTCAAGGAAACTTTCATCTGCCTTTAAATCTGGATAATCCTCAACAACTACCAGCAACCTGCCCAGTGCACTGTTCAGGTTAGTTTCAGCTTCGGCCTGTGCAGCTGGAGTATTGGCAGACACAGCAGCACTCCTGGCCTCTATAACCTTTTCCAGTGTTTCTCTCTCATGTTTTACATAACCTTTAACTGTTTCAACTAGATTTGGAATAAGGTCATGTCTCCGTTTTAGTTGTACATCAATCTGTGACCACGCATTATTAATCTGATTGTCCATCCTGACTATCTGATTATACACAACAACTGAATACGCCACAGCAAGTACAACAAATATTAAAACAAACGCAAGTAACATAAATAGCCCTCCCATTAGTTTTTAAATAAAACCTTTGCTAAGATTCGAAATAATTATATAATCCTGTAAAATTTAATCTATTATATCATATAATTTAGCTAATTTCATCCATATCTTTTGCTATTTCTTGCTCTTCAGTTTGTATTGGTTCATTTTGATTTATTTCCCTATGAAGATATAAGCTCTGTGTTGGATACGCAAATGATATTCCCTCTTTTTGAAACTCTTCTTTTATTCTCAATAATATCTGATGATTTATATCCATATAGATATTGTAATCTCGATCATTCACATAATAAACCACCTCAAAAACAAGGGCATAATCTCCATATGACTTGAAATGGCAGCGGTCAAAATCTATTAGATTCTGTTCATTGATAATATCACGCACAATTCCCTGTATTTTCTTGAGCTTGTCCAGAGAAGTTTGATAAACAACACCGAAATTGAACAAAATTCTGCGCGTTTTCATCCTCTTATAGTTTTTAACCCTTGAATTTATTAGATCCTTATTTGAAAATATCAACTGCTCACCGCCAAGACTCCTGATTCGGGTAGTCTTGAGTCCTATATGTTCTACTGCTCCAAGATATTCTCCTATGCTTATAAAATCACCTATTTCAAAGGGCCTATCAAAAAATATAATAAAATAACTGAAGATATCTTCCAGAATCGCCTGTGCTGCAAAGGCTATAGCAATACCGCCAATCCCTAACCCGGCTATAAGGCCTGATATCTCTATTCCAATATTGTCGAGGATAATCAGTCCAGCAATTATCCAGATAGTAACTTTTACAGCCAGAACGACTGCTTCAAAAAGCTGTATTTTACTATCCTCTTTCAGTGATTTACCCCAGTATTTATTCATCCACTGTACTACTAATTTCTGTAATAAAGTCACACCATAAAACACAGCCAGTATTAGTCCCATATAATATACAATCTTGCTGATTATTACATGTAAAATTAATCTATTTACACTATAATAAAAGACAGAAAAATATAAGAGAGGAAATATCTTGGCCCTTATAATCGGTATTAAATCCAGTTTTACATCTTTTCTCTTTACCCAGTAATGTAATTTGCCGAAAACATATGATAATATCCTGACTATAGCAATCCCGACAATAAAATATATTAATGCTATCAGGTAATCATGATATGTATTCTGTTTAAACATATATGAAAAGACTTCAGTAAAAATTATTATCACTCTCCTTAATTTCAGGCTATGTACCTAAGATAAATTTACCATATTTCCAGTTTTTATAGTAGCATGATTTAAAGGTCCTTTCAAGCACTTTATTGTTGTTATATAATATCACTTTAATTAAGTTATTTAACCTGCTTTCAAACACTTGAATCAAAAAGAGGCCCAGGAAGGGCCCCGATATCTGTGAATTTATTCTATAAAATCTATAAAATTGTTCTATGAACTTATTCTTTAAACTAACACACTGATAGCTATACTAATTTTAAATGATAATTCATCTCCTACTATAGTCTTTCAAGCAGATAATCAAGAACACCTTCTATGTCTATTCTATCCTGTTCAAGTGTATTTCTATCCCTGATGGTGACCTTATTGTCATCCAGTGCTTCAAAGTCAACAGTTATACAGAATGGTGTACCAATTTCATCCTGACGGCGGTACCTTTTCCCGATGCTTCCACTGTCATCATACTCTACATTGAATACCTTGTTTAGTTTATTATAAATATTTTTAGCTATATCCGGTAAACCTTTCTTCTTACTTAATGGAAATATTGCAGCTTTTATAGGAGCAAGCCCTGGATTCAGATTAAGATAAACCCTTTCAGAGCCATCTACTTCATCCTCAGTATAAGCATCTACCAGGAAGGCCAGCAGCATTCTATCTACACCAACAGAGGGTTCTATTACATAGGGAACTACATGTTCCCCCTTTTCATGGTCAAAAATAGTCAGCTTTTTGCCGGATTGGTCTATATGTGCATTCAAATCAAAATCTGTTCTATTGGCAATTCCCCAGAGTTCTTCCCAGCCAAAAGGGAATTTATATACAATATCAGTGGTAGCTTTTGAATAATGTGCCAGCTTCTCTTCTGCATGATCACTATATTTTAATCTATCTTCTGATAGGCCAAGTCCTTTCAACCATTCCATCGGATAATTTCGCCAATAAGTAAACCATTCATCATCTTCACCAGGCATAACGAAGAATTCCAGTTCCATCTGTTCAAATTCCCTGGTCCTGAAGATAAAGTTTCCGGGAGTTATTTCATTACGGAAAGCCTTTCCTATTTGACCAATCCCGAAGGGCAGCTTGACCCTGGTTGTATCTGCAACATTCTTGAAATTCGCAAAGATTCCCTGGGCTGTTTCCGGTCTCAAGTAAACTACATTGGAGGAGTCTTCCACAACACCCTGGAATGTCTTGAACATCAAGTTGAATGAACGCGCTTCTGTCCAGTCCACATTACCACAGGCAGGACATTTAATCTCATTATCATGGATTATTTCGGTCATCTCTTTCTCTGTTTTACCCTCTACATCCTGTTCAAGGGCATCTTCAATTACATGATCTGCCCTGAAGCGGGATTTACATGTTTTACAGTCAATCAATGCATCATTGAAATTTTTCAGATGACCAGATGCTTCCCAGGTCTCAGGATGCATGATTATTGCGGAATCAATCCCCACAACATCATCTCTTTCCTGAACAAAACTCTTCCACCAGGCATCCTTGATATTCCGCTTCAATTCTACTCCCATTGGGCCATAGTCCCATGTATTTGCCATCCCACCATAGATTTCAGAATTCTGGTAGATAAAACCACGTCGTTTACATAGGGACACTATTCTGTTCATTAATTCTTCTCCAGTAATCTCTTTTGTCATAAAACCATACCTCCATATTTATAATTGTTTAAAATAGATAATATAATACCAATTAAACACAAAAAATAGCCCCAACATCACGAAAACCCTCAGGTCAGATGACCTGAGGGTCCAACTGGACGGTTCCACCTCAGTTGTCGGCATAATACCAACCACTTAATATTATGTACGATATTGCTGGTGCCATTTCACAAAAATACAGGCTTCCACCATCCCTGCTCGCTTGTTTCAATTTAATTTTATTGTTACTATTACCAGCGTACATTTCCCTGTATTCGATTATTCAAGTTCTATATTATCCTATTGTTATATTCTATTAATCACCACTTTTAAATACAACTTACTTTCTAAAAATAGAACTTACTTTTAAATTAAACTAACAATTCGTTTATTCCATATTATTATAATGGTATTTTAACAATTTTGTCAAGTACTTATAGTTCCTTTATCTTCTCAAGTACAGTATCAATTCCATTCACAAAGTCATAATAATTAGTTTCTACTGTAATATCTGGATATAGTGAGTCAGGGTCATCTTCCATAAATCGAAAATAGTTAGTTGAATACTGTACAGATAGATTTGAATTAGGAAGGTCAAATGTTTTAACTTCCCCAAAATGATTTGGTTTGCCACGGGTCGCCTCTCCAATAAGAATAGCATCATTATATTTTCTGAACTGAATAGCATTAATTATCGCAGATGAAAAAGTCCTATTACCAATAACTACATAGACCTCAGGCTTTTTCTCAAGCTGTTCCAGGATCTGAGCAAATGCAGTTCCCTGTACAGACGAACCTCCAGAATTGTGGCGCATATCAATAACTAATTTTTCAACATCTCTGTTTTCTAGCGTCTGCAACATCTCAGTCACAATATTTATAAAAGACGGAAGGTAATCAGCATCTTTCCCAGTCTTTCTCTCTTCTAATTCCCTGCTCCAGCATTGATTATACTGAAAATATAGTATTTTTTCATCTTCCAGAAATTGATGCCAGAACAA
Source organism: Halanaerobiales bacterium (assembly GCA_046546395.1). Classification (GTDB taxonomy): domain Bacteria; phylum Bacillota; class Halanaerobiia; order Halanaerobiales; family DTU029; genus JBDNGI01. The sequence continues at coordinate 19,057 of JBKGXW010000015.1, read as the reverse complement.
TTGGCTGGCATTCCTGTATGCAATACCAGGCTGATAGTCAAAGTTTTGTATCATTCTTTCACTTAATTCATTTATACTATACTCATCTGGAGAGAATTCAATAAGTCCTACTGTAGTATCGAATGTGTATGTAACTTTATCATCAATAAGCTGAGTATATTCTAACAACTCAGGCAAGTTCAGATAATCCTGGATTCTATATCCAACCGCAGCATTGTTCTCTGCTACTATAATACTCTTCATTTTATCTCTAACTGTTTCAATGTCCTGTCCATTAATTAATTTTAATCTTGTCCCAATTAATCCACTGTATTCACTGTGTGCTGCAACAACAAAATAGTCACTTCCAAATTTCTGGAAGAATACTGGATAATATTTCGAAATATATCCATGGATATTAATCCCTGTATGGGAATCTCCAATGTCAGAAAATATTTCTGTGATTCTTAATGCAATATCAATGTCCTCAAGATTTTCCAGATCAGCCTTTAATTCTTCGATTTCTTTATTAAAGTTCACCTCATTTATATTGAAAAAAAGATTTTTATGTAATTCAGGAAGTTTGTTAGCCAAAAAATCTATGTCTTCAACCCACTCATCAGCTGTCATGGATTTTGTATAAAATGAAGATACAAATAAGAGTATCAGAAACAGAGTTATTATATTTTTATGTTTACTTGTCATAATTAGTTAATCCTTTCTTCATATCAACAAATTTATTTCAGGCAGCCAGGCAGACCACCATTGTTTCTATGATATTCAATACAGGCACAACAAAAACCGTGTCTTGAACATTCTGTAGCAAGACAGCTGCAGTCCTTTTTATTTACAGCTATATTACTGCATCTATCCCTTTCCTTGACTTTTACCAATCTTATTCCCCCTTTTATGACTGATACCAGTCATCTTACTTTCATAATTATTTTATTCGACATCAAAACTAATTGTCCTTCCTAAATGGATAAATTACTGTACTTAATTATTTGTATTTTTTTTCAATTTATGATAAAGTGTTTATTGTGATTTTTTTACTTTTTAATACAAAAGTATATTGTTTTTTTAGAAGGGAGGTTTTTATGGAAACACAAAGAAGTGAAAAAATTAGTTGGAGTAATGTAGGATGTGCATTTGTATTTATATTAATATTTCAGCTAATAGCAGTATTTTTAGGTCTGGTCGTTTTTATTAATATGTCATTGGGACTAATCTTAACAATTGTATTTGCTATTACCTTTGCAGGGTACATCTTATTAGGATATTTAAATCCACTAATCGAAGCACAGGATTTAATTGTAGCATTAACGATTATTTCATTTATATCTACTACATTCCAGGATGGCAGTTCACAGTTAGGGTTAATAATCGTAGGCTTCATTATTCAACTTGGTATGGGACTTCTGGGGCTTAAAATAGGTAACAAAATACGTGATAAGGAAGAAGCGTATTGAAAAATAGTACACTTATAGATAAATTCTGTTATATAGATTGATTTGAAAAATAATACATAATCACTTTTAAGTCTCTCCACCCTGTTTATAACAGGGTGGTTTTTATTCTTAATTGTTTATATTTAGTTTTATAGACAATCTGGCCTCCGCCGCTTTCCTAATTATTAAAGTAATTCTCCATATAATTTAGCATTTTAATTGTGGCTCCAATTGCAGAGGTTGTCTGATCTGGGTCAAGAGCTTTTGTCTTAAATTCCTCGCCTTTATAACTCCAGGTTATAACTGTCTCTACCAGAGCATTAGTATGCCCTCCAGGTGGTATCGTGACTATATAATCCATTAATACCGGTAGTTCCTGATCAATCTCTTCATATATTTTTGACAGGGCATTCATAAAAGAATCATACTGCCCATCACCATTAGATGATGCTTCATAGATTTTGCCATATATATCAATACTCAAAGTAGCCACAGGTTTCAAGCCATTAGCATAACATATGTAGTAGTTATCTAGCTTAACATTCTGTGACACCTGAGTATCTTCAAGTACATCTGATACTATATAGGGTAAATCTTCCAGGGTAATATTGTTCTTCTTATCCCCCAGCTCTATTACCTTCTGAGTTACTTTATGGAGTGATTCTTTGTCCAACTCTATTCCCAGGAGATCAAGATTATTTTTTATACTTGCCTTTCCTGATGTTTTACCAAGGGCATATTTCCTTCTTCTACCAAAGCGTTCCGGGAGAAGGTCGTTGAAGTAAAGATTTCCTTTACTATCACCATCTGCATGTACACCACAGACCTGGGTAAATACATTAGCACCGACTATCGGGGCATTGGCAGCAATTCTTTCTCCACTGAATCTTTCTACTATATCACTTATTTCATATAAAAGTCTTTCATCAACAGATGTCTTGACCTTCAAGTGATCATGAATAGCTACAATGGTATTAGCAAGTGGAGCATTTCCTGCTCGTTCTCCCAGACCATTAACAGTAGTATGAATACCAGAAATTCCAGTCTTTAAAGCAGCTAAGGTATTAGCAACTGCAAGACCATAGTCATTGTGTGCATGATAATCAAAGGTTAAATCCGGAAATCTATTTACGATTTCTGTACAAAACCTCTCTGTTTCATCAGGATTAAGTACTCCAAGTGTATCAGGCAGCATAAATCTCTTTATATCTTCTCCCTTAAGGGCTTCTATCAAAGAAAATACATAATCAGGTGAATCTTTCATGCCATTTGACCAGTCTTCAAGATAGAGATTTACATTTATGCCTCTTTCACGGGCATAATTTAAAATACCTTTAATATCTCGAATATGCTCCTCAAGGGTTTTTCTCAGCTGTACTTCAACATGTTTCAGAGAACCCTTACATAAGAGATTAACAACTCTGGCCCCAGCCTGATATATCCAGTCAATAGACCTATTACCGTCAATAAAACCCAGGACTTCTACCTTTTCAAGTAAATTCATTTCTCTGGCCCATTCAGTAATCTTTTTTACAGATTCTAATTCGCCTTTAGAAACCCGGGCTGAGGCAACCTCTATTCTATTTACCTTTACTTCCCTTAATAAAAGTTTTGCAATATTAAGTTTTTCTATCTCTGTAAATGAAACACCAGAGGTTTGTTCTCCATCCCGCAGTGTGGTATCCATTACTTCTACTCTCATTATAAATAACTCCTCCCCTACTCATTACTAAGGATACATTTAAAACATTATAGCCTATCTATCCTTCAATGTCAACTTTCAGGAAGGACCTTTTTTGTATATGAACTCATTTGCTACGGATGTTCCCCGTCATTAGCCTATAGTGTTTCCCTGAAATTATCGCTATAACCAGTAATCCTGTAACCAGTTAACGGTTTCATTCATGTCAATATTATCAGCAAAATCCTTTAAAAAGTCTATTTTCGTATAATGATCAATTCCAATCGGTTCAGGCAAAATGGGATTTAATCTGTGATAGTTCTTACCCATCATCTGAGAAGTAACCATATCATCAGCCCTGGCATCCCCATCCATCAGTAGATTAATCAGGGGAACGGGCGGATTAGTATTCAGAAGCCACTGAATTGCTCCCCAGATTGAAGTATTATATTTTATATTGTTTGGTAAAAAACCAGTTCCCATCGAAAACAATCTTAGTCTGGAAAACGATCTTTCATTACACAATCTACCAACAGCAAAAGAAAGTGCTACAGCACTGGGGTTATTGGCCACTACTCCCCCATCAATGTAATCATTATAGGAAGAAAAATATACTGGTGCAGCACAACTGGCCATAACTACATCAATAATCTTCTCCTCACTGTTCTCAGAGTCGGGTAAATTTGAAAAAAAGACGGGACGCCATCCCATTTTTTCTTTTCCACTTATATTAAATGCAGGAATAACAATGTTATATTTTAAGTCTCTCAAACACATATTTCTGGGGAAAATCGAACTAATTATTTCTTTAAATCTATTTATATTATAACGCGGTCTTACAAGGCCCGAACTACACGGTTGAAATATTTTTCTACATATATCAGGGGTATATACCTCTTCCAGTTCACTAACTTTTAATCCAGCAGAAAGCCCTATTGCTATTATTGCCCCTGTTGATGTTCCAGAATATAAATCTACTTCATCTAATAATCCTGGTAATCTATTTTGTAGACGAACCAGCATTCTAATGGTTAAAGCACCTCTAATACCTCCTCCATCAAAACACAATACTCGATATCTACTCATCTGAAACACCCCATAAATTAACTGTCTATATAATTTATGAGTATAGTATTCAAATTGACAATAATTCTTTTCATACAGGTATTAGATTATTAAATAAATTCAGCAGAGGTATTCACTTATTCTCAGGGCTGCTTTAGCACCTTCAGCTGCTGATATAATAATCTGCTTATCCTTAATATTTGTCACATCCCCTGCTGCATAAATACCCTTGATACTGGTCTTATTTTCTTCATCAATTATTATTTCATTATTATCATTAACCTCAACCCTGTCGCAGATAAAGCCTGTATTGGGTATTAAACCCACTTCAATAAAGACTGCTGTAACTTCCAGCTCTTTTTCATTACCCGAATTTAAATTCTCAATCCTGACTCTTTCTACCTTATCTTCTCCCTCAACGGCAGAAAGCTGATAGGAAGTAAGAACTTCAATCTCTTCATACTGCTCAACCTTATTCTGTAAGTGTTTATCCCCGGTTAACTTTTCACTGGCTTCAACCAGATATACTTTACTGTCAAGTTGGGCCATATCCAGTGCAGCTTCCATTCCTGAATTGCCTCCACCAACTACAACAACGGTCTGTCCCTTATAAAGAAAGCCATCACAGTTTGCACAATAGCTGACGCCCTTATCTGTCAATTCTTTCTCACCTGGAACCATCAGCTTTCGTTTCTTACTCCCGGTAGCAATAATTATTGACCTTGTAGTAATTTCTTTGCCACTTCTGGTCAAGATTTTATGATGCTCATCATCATGTATTATATCCTCTACCTCTTCTCCAAAGAGGGTATCTATATCATACTCCTGGACATGCCCCAGAAATTCCTGAATAAGCTCCAGTCCACTTGTTCCATATTCAGGTAGATAATTATCAATCTTGTCTGTCTCCAGTACCTGTCCTCCAATATCACGTGCTACAAGAAGTACCTCCAGACCCTTTCTGGCTGCATAAACAGCAGCTGTCATACCAGAAGGCCCAGCACCTATAATTGCAACATCCCAGCTATTCTCAGTACAATCAGGTCGATCTATCTCAATCATTTCATCAAGTTCACCAGAGGTGAGCTTTTCTATTAAATCATCATATCCGCCGAGATGATCATCGTTTATGAAAATCTGTGGAACTGTCTTCTGATTACTCCTTTCCTTCATTTCATCATAGGCTTCTCCTTCATCTGTTACATCATATTCCTCGTATTCCAGCCCGATGCTATCCAACATTGATTTCGCTCTCATACAGTATGGACACCAGTCCATGGTATATATTTCAACCTGTTTTTCTTCACTCATTAATGTTCCCTCCTTAATTTTACTTCTACTTCTCATTCACCAACATATGGTAAACTTCATGTCTTTTCTGACACTATAAATTAATATGAATTAATTCATCCAGTATTCGTGTAAATTATATAAAATTCATAACAACAACCCTGTTAGTCGTAAAAATAAAGCGGCTGTATTTTTAGTTCTTTAGCCCTTCTGAAACTGAGACACTCTCAATACATCTCAGGGCATAATCACCAAGTAATGCCAGCAGGGCAGTTGGAAGTGCACCCGATAACATAATCCAGTGATCTAGAAAAGTAATACCGGTAAAAATCTGTTCACCCAGACCACCGGCCCCTACCAGAGAACCAAGAGCAGCGGTTCCAATATTTATTACAAGAGCAGTTCTAATGCCGGCAATTATTACACTCAACGCGTTAGGTATTTCTACCTCCCAGAGTACTTTTAATGGAGGCAAACCCAGACCTCTGGCAGCATCTACCAGTTCTGACGAAACAGAATTTAAGCCAGAAAGGGTATTGCGAGCAATCGGTAATACAGTATAAATAGTCAATGCAAATATAGCTGGTTTTAGTCCAATTCCCAGTATGCTCATTGTCAGAGCAAGAACAGCAAGTGACGGAATTGTCTGTCCCAGTCCAACAATATACATGCTTATATTGGAATATTTTTTATATCCAGGACGACTGAGAACAATACCAATTGTAATTCCGATTAAAATTGCAAAAAACATAGATATCCCTACCATAAAGAGATGTTCTTTCAGAAGTATTAATATCTCACTAAGCGTTCCTGATGGTAATCTATTAAATGTATATACCAGTATAAGCGACAGTGATATTAACAAAAACAACCGATAAATTCTAAGTTTATTCATTATCAGCACCCCTTAAGTAAGCAGGTGTAACGATATATTCTAGCAGGTACAGGATACCCTCAATGACAATGGCCAGCATAGCTACCAGCAGTGCTCCGGCCATTAGCTGTTCATCATAAACCTGATCGATTCCGCGCTGAATAAATTTACCAAGTCCACCTGCACCAACATAAACAGCTATAGTAACAATACCTATATTCATTACTGTTGCAACCCGGATACCCGCTATTATGACAGGTAAAGCAATCGGAATCTTTATCTCCTTTAGAATCCTGTATTCAGATAGACCCATTCCTCGTGCTGCCTCAATTACTGATTGATCAATATCCCTGATTGCTGTATATGTATTGCGGATAATAGGTAACTGATCGTATAATATCAGGGCAATTATTACGGGTACGGTGCCAAGGCCCACCCCAAATACAGATAATAGGGGAAGCATTATTCCAAAAAGTGCTATGCTGGGTATTGTCATCACTATATTGGCCATATTAAGAATAATCTCTGCATAATTTTCCTTTATAGTGAGAAATATACCCAGAGGGACAGCTATAACTATTGCGATAACTGTTGCTATCGAAACAATATAAAGATGTTCTGTCATTAACATAACTGTCTGCTGCCAGTTACTGATGATAAAATTAATCATTCTACCACATCTTTTTTCTCACAAATTTCATAATGACCCAGTCGGTAAGCCTGAATCCTCTTTTCCTCACCAAAAAAATCATCAACAAATTGGTTTTCATTCTCCAGGATTATATTTTTGGGTGTATCATATTGAACCAGTTTACCATCATTAATTATCGCTATCCTGTCGGCCATCTTTACTGCCTCATTTATATCATGTGTCACAAAAACAATAGTCTTCTTAAGTTCATTCTGAAGTTCCAGGAATTGATTTTGAATATTTTTCCGGTTGATTGGGTCTATAGCACCGAAGGGTTCATCCATAAGTACAATCTCGGGATCTGCAGCCAGGGCACGGGCTACTCCCACACGCTGTCTCTGCCCTCCAGATAATTTATTGGGAAATCTCCTTAGAAATTTATCAGTATCGAGGCCCATCATCTCCAGTAGTTGACAGACTCTTTTTTCGATTCTCTCCTTTTGCCACCCGAGTACACTGGGTACTATACTGATATTATCTTTCACGTTTTTGTTAGGGAAAAGACCTATTTCCTGTATTACATATCCTATACCCTGCCTGAGTTGTACAGGATCCTTTTCTTTAATGTCCTGACCTGCAATTTCTATTCTGCCAGATGTAACCTCTTCCAACCTATTTGTCAAACGTAACATTGTGGTTTTACCACAGCCTGAAGGTCCGAGTAATACAGTCAGTTCACCTTTCTTTACTTCCATACTTATACCATCAACTGCTGTAGTCTTCTCTCCTTTATTATTATATTCCTTAACTACTTCATGATAATGTATCACCTGTCTCCCTCCATATCTGATGATATTCTATAAGATCTTATCTTTTAATATCTATCTTAAGATTCTACAATCAGAATATTGCTCTGTCATTTATCTAAATATTTTAAACAAGGAACTGAGCTTAATCTTCATTTCATAGTTACTTACCATTTATATTAAATAAGACCCTCTTCTTCAAGCCATTTTTGAGATACATCGGCTGGTTCTTTGTGATCGACGTCAACTTCTGCATTAAGAGATTGAATCTCATCAGTTGTCAATCTACCGTCGAGCTTATCGAGCACTGTTTCAATTTCAGGGTATTCTTCCAGTACATCTTCCCTGACCAGTGGAGCCGGATTATATACAGGGAAGAAATTTCTATCATCCTCCAGGTTTATAAAGCCAAAAGCAGATATCCTGCCGTCAGTCGAATAACCCATCCCTGCATCAAGCTCGCCATCCCTGAGTGCCTTATATATAATCCCCGCTGACATTTTACGTTCTTCCTTAAACTCAAGCCCATATTCATCCATTAAAGCCTGTAAACCATCAGGCCGGTTGTAAAATTCTGTATCTGTACCAAAGACAAGTCTTATATCATCATCATTACCGGCCAGATCTGAGATAGACTCTATATCCCATTTCTCTGCATCTTCTTCTCTGACCATTATTGTATATGTATTGTTATATCCGAGTTTTTCAAGCCAGATAATCCCCTGCTCCTGATCAGCGTCTTTAACCCATTGATATACTTTCTGTGGATCTGTCATTATCTCCTGATCAGATTGATTGTAATAAACAGTATAGGCTGTACCAGTATAATCATAATAGAGATCAACCTGTTCGTTCTCCAGAGCCTGCCTGGCAAGAACCGATTTTACTCCTAACTCTGTCTCAACCTGAAAACCATCTTCTTCAAGCAATATTTTTGCAAGATTGGCAAGAACGTAGGCCTCTGTATCAGCTTTGCCGCCAATTGTCACTACTTTTGCCTCCTGATTATTAGTACATGAAGTTAAAAATAGAGTAAATAGTATAAGTAATACAGCAAATAATTTGAATTTTCTGCTCATTTAAATACCTCCTGAATTAATTTTATTTTCAACTCTAAATACATTTTAATTTATATAGAGTTGTTTTTATCTTTATTAATTATGTACCTAATTATCAATATATAAGTGTCAAATTAATAAATCAGATTGATATAAATTATATTTATTAAGTCTATCATAATTCTTCCTATTAGTAATGATTATTATAACTATATAATATAATAACTGTCCGGAAAAGTCAAATATAGAATTGAGTATACCAATAAAATACCCCAGACTTCCTATTACATATATTTTAGAAAGATTTTGTTTAATTGTTTCAACAGGTTTACACTATCCAGGTTAAAAGTATGCTGATTGACATCCTGATTTTTTTTGTTAGAATATTGTTCCTTAAGCATTTTTTCATGATATATTTTATTATTAGCACAGTTTTTACAGCCCATAGCACGATATTCATTATACAGTGTATAGATTCTTTGCCTGTCATTCTCTTTTATTATTTTAAGATTAAGTACCAGGCTTTCATTTATATCGTTTGGCTCAAGTTTATTTAAACCATCACCATATTCGCGGCGATTATCCTCTATTATGTCTGTTGCTGTTTCAGTAAGAAGATAGGCCTTCAATAAGTCAGAATAATCTATAGACTTTATGTAGACGCAATGAAAAGCAGTCAGATTGTATAATTTTGCATCATTAATAACAAATTTTAGGCCAGTCCTATTAAATACCCTGGCCAGTATAGGTGCAGGGGGTTTATCCTCAAGTTTATACCAGGGATTTCTATGAGATGTTAGATATCTCTGGTGATAACCCTGACTCTCTCCATATTTTATATATTCCCTGATTATGGAATCCGGTTCCTTATTATAAACATCTAGTAGATAAACCTTCTTGTCCTCATCCCATAATTTTTCAAAATGATTATATTTTATAAAATGACCTCTAATATATGATGACCTGGAAATACAGGGAATAAGATATTTGTTAGCTATCTGGAATTTTTCTTTTTTACTCTTATTAAATAGAAAAAAATCATTTGCTCCCGTTGCAATACCACGCAGTACCCTGGCATACTCTGAAAACTCTACTAGATTCTTATACTTACTACTACTCGTCTTCTGATAATAAAATCTCCACTTTTTATCAGGCTCCAGTTCCTTATTTTTTACAACCACCTTATCAATCTTCGTATCAGAGTTTGATTTTTTATCTAGCAGAATACTATGCACTTTCGAATACTGTTGACAATTCTCGTAATCAAGAAACTCATCTTTTAAGCAGTATGGCAGAGCCGATTTGTTCCTATTATCATTTTGTTTGTTTTCACCGAAGCCTTTGAGTTCTCTCTGAGAAAATAAACTCAACAATTCTTCACGACTATTTACAGAAAAAAAATTCACCGCGTGCACTTTTTCTGTTTCATATTCCGTATTCTCAAGATTTAATTCGTTGGAAAAAAGAAAAATAGCAGAAGTTGTATTCATTTCGAAAAGATTATATTTTAAAAGAATAACATGTTTCAAACTACCATAATTCTTAATAAATCGCTTAATTTCAATACCATAATCAGCGTTCATAAACTCAGATGGTATTATATAGGCCATTCTACCCCCTGGTTTTAATTCAGTCAGGGATTTCATAAGAAATAACATGCAGAGGTTAGTAAATCCAGATAATTTTATATCCAGCATTTCTTCAAATAAAGATAAGTATTTTTTGTTATTATATTTTTTATAGATCAAATATGGAGGATTGCATATTATCCCATCATAACCAGTAGTATCTGGGCTAGATAAATTATTGTATCCATTTATAAAATTAATCTGATTACTCCAGTCCAGTAGATAATCTTTGTTATGAATAAATATATCGGGATAATGACGATATAGTTTCTTACATTCTCTACTCAGTTTATAATCCTTTTCATATCCACAGATTTTCAGCTTTCCTGAATAAATATCATCAGATTCTTCTACTTCTTCATTTATTTGATTATATCTGTAAATAAATTTATTTTTAATCATTCCCTGGAAGAAAGCTCCCAATCCAACAGCAGGGTCAAGGACCCCTGCATCCTCACTGTTCTGTATATTTTCAGCATTAAGAACCCATTCGGTCATTAATTGGGCAACATACAGTGGTGTAAAAACCTGACCATTGTCTTTTCTATATTCTATATCGCGAATTTTATAATATCTATTTTTAATTATTTTATATTCTTCCATTTAGAGTATTCATCCCTTTATTAAAATAATAGATGTATTAATTGCTATATTTTATTAATTCCATATAATTTTTAACTCTCCTGCCTGTATTCTTAACATCAAATATAATAAACTTTTCTATACTGTGGTAAACTAAATTCGCAATATAATGATTAACCTTGATAGTAAACTATTTCTGGCTATTTGTTTGATTATGCTCTAGTAATTTACTAATGATACTTAAAACTCAAATTAAAGACAACAAGGAGGAATTTGGATTGAAGATAAGAGAAAACTGGACATCCAGATTCGGATTTATCATGGCAGCTTCGGGATCTGCCATTGGTTTAGGTAATATCTGGAGGTTTCCTTATATAACAGGGACAAATGGTGGAGCAGTATTTCTAGTTATTTATCTGGCGATTATATTTTTAATAGGTTATCCCATCATTATTGCAGAGATGACTATAGGCCGGAAGACTCAGAAAAATCCCGTCGGTGCCTTTAAGTCACTGGCGCCAGATAGCCCCTGGTGGTTAGTCGGGGCCCTGGGAGTACTTTCAGGTTTCATTATACTGAGCTTCTATTCTGTAGTAGCCGGCTGGGGAATGGCCTATATTTTCAAATCTATTGTTACCTTTAATGTGTACACAGATTTTGCATTATTCTTTTCAAATTATACAGCCAGTCTGGGAGAACCTATCATCTGGCATGGTATATTCATGCTACTAACCATTCTAATTATTAGTGCAGGAGTCGTTGAGGGTATCCAGAAAATTGTTAAAATCCTGATGCCCCTGTTATTCATAATTATACTACTACTGAGTATCAGGTCTATTTCTCTACCTGATTCAATGCAAGGATTAATTTTTTATCTACGACCTGATTTTTCAAAAATAACTTTACAAACATTTACAGATGCTATCTCCCAGTCATTTTTCACATTGAGTCTGGGAATGGGCACTATGATCACCTATGGCAGCTATTTGTCAAATAAAGAGAATATAAATGATAGTGCAGCCTATGTCATTATCTTTGACACCCTTTTTGCGATAATGGCGGGATTTGCTATCTTTCCTGCAGTTTTTGCCCTGGGATTTAGCCCGAAAGCCGGACCAGGATTAACTTTTATAACCCTACCGGCAGTCTTCTCAGAAATGCCCATGGGAAATATATTTGGAGCCTTATTTTTTATACTGATAACAATAGCAGCTCTAACTTCCTCCATTTCATTGCTGGAAGTGGTTGTAGCCTATCTTGTAGATGAAAAAAACTGGACAAGAAAGAAGTCATCATATTTAGTAGGAGGAATAATTTTTCTAACAGGAATACCTACTATACTGGGCTATAGTATCTGGTCAGACTTCAATTTTTTAGGGATGGATATACTTGATACCTATGATTGGTTTGCCAACAGTATTTTTCTCCCGATAGGTGGATTACTTATTTCGATTTATGTTGGATACTTCTGGAAGGCTAAAAATGCTATTAATGAGGCAAATAAAGCTGATGGTAAGATCTATCTTGGAAACTGGTATTCACTTCTGATCAGGTTTATAGCACCTGCAGCCATAATTATGATACTGGCTGTTAACCTGTGGCAGACATTTGCTGGATAAGAGTTGCGCACTATTCCTTCAGATATATTTTTGCTTTTCTTGAAAAAACATAAATAATTCCCGGGTATATCATTAAACACTTTTTTTCTATCTTTATATATATCCATTATTTCTTTAAAAATACTAAATCACTTTCTTTCATTCATAAGATATACCAGAAAAAACATATACTTTCTAAAAAGTACATATAATTTATACTTAGTCTAACCATAAAAAACATATAAAATAGAAAAGACAGCCTCAAGATACTACAGCTGTCTTTAAATACTTCATATTACCCTTTATTTTATATCTTTTTGATTAAAGCATTTCATCACCAGGAGACCAGTCTATAGGGCATAATCCTCCAGACTGAAGTGCTTGAAGGACACGTAAAGTCTCATCGACGCTCCTACCTACATTAAGGTCATGTACTACAGAATACAAAATAATCCCATCAGGGTCTATAATAAATAAACCACGAAGTGAAATACCATCTTCTTCAATCAATACTCCGTACTTTCTGGAAACCTTTTTAGTAATATCTGATGCTATTTGAAATTTTATTTCACCGATACCGCCACTTTCTTTATCTGCTTTAATCCAGGCCTGGTGTGAATATTCACTATCCACACTGACTGCCAGTACATCAGCATCCAGTTCTTTGAAGTCATTATACCTTTTGCTAAAACCTGTTATTTCCGTGGGACAGACAAAGGTAAAATCCAGAGGATAAAAGAACATGACTAGCCATTCTCCATGGTAATCATCCAGTGACACCCTTCCAAAGTCAGAACCGTCTCCCAGTACAGTATTCATTTCAAAATATGGTGCTTTTTTACCTACTATCCTATCCATGCTTTACCTCCTAATTTTTTTGTTTTGCTGATATTATTACAATTAGTAAAAATTATAATATAAACATATCTCCTCTAAATATATGACACTATTAATATCCATTAATTATTGTTTCTTCACTTAACTGTATTTATACTTTTTTCTTATAATATAAATTACTGAAAAACCAGGAATAAAAACTTGAATTTAAAAATGACGCATATTTTGTTTGAAATATTTTACAAAAATATGTTATTGTATAATTATACAATACATAAGAAGCTAAATAGACCTACTGGTTAGTCTTCCTGAGGCAAACAAAAAAATTAAAAGCAAAGGAAGATTCGTATTTTCCTCTCTATTTTACTCGAATTCAGGGACAATCTAACTGTCCTTGGAAATATAATGGCTGTCCTATGCAAGTAGAGATATACTATCATGTTTCCTTATATGAAATATAAATACATTAACAAAAGTAGACGCATATAAAAAAATCGATATAAAAAAATTAGATATATTAAAAAAGCCGATTACTCCTATCCTTAAAAAGAAGTAATCAGCTATATGCTTTCATCTGTGTTTTATATTACTTGGTTTATTTATCAATATATATCTCTTATCCATTTAACTATCTCAACCTATACCAGCATTAATACTAATTGAATACTAAGTATAGAGCTTTTATGGTTTAACAAAAACCACAACAGCCTCAGGTGCATTTACTTTGAATGTAAATGACTCAGTAAGGAAAAATTCAATTTCCTCATCTGTCTCCCGCTTAAATCCAATAGAAATATCCTGACCCACTATTAATTCAAAGTCTTCATCTCTACTGGCCAGCAAGAATCCCTGGTCACCCAGTTCTTCAGAGAAGATAATCTCTCCTCCTATCAATTCTTTTATTTTACGTTTCAGTGGATATCCGTTTTCACCAAGTTTGTGCAGTAAAGAATATAGATATGGACCAACAACAAAATTATATGGTCCTTCTACACTTTCTCTCTTCAAACCCTGTATGGCTGATGTAATTGGTGTCATCAGACCGGTTTCTTCACTGATATCAATTTTTACATGATCAGAAACAGCTGCCAGACCTTCTATACCTGCTTCTTCAAGTCCATAAAACAGGGCGTTGTTCTCAATACTGGCCACCTTTTTGGTAGCCTGAATAAGGTTATCTATATCAGCGTCTTTGGCGCCACGAAGCAGTGATTCAATTTCATCTCTCTTGATAGTAAAAGGAACTTCCAATTCTACTAATGGAAGGACATTTCTTACCATATACTTCGCGCCTTCGTCATTAATATCAAGCTTCACACTTCTACCTGTATTATAGGCTGCAAAATCCATTCCTTTTGGACCTACTGTATCAACAACCTTACGTCCGCTTAACTTTTGTGTCAATACCTCTCTAGCTTCATCTTCTATAAATTCCCATACTTCATCATCAATGGGGGCTAAATGTCTTTTTAATAGTGTCATTATTTATTTTCCTCCCTTCAATCCTGATAATCCAAGTGAACCATCATTTCTAACAGATCCACTTTCTCCCTCTTCCCCTTCTTCAAGCTCTGTAATATCTCCTTCTGTAAAGAGGAACTCTCTCATCATCTCATCAAATACAGGATAACGGCGGCGTAACCATTCCAGTGCCATCATCGCATGTTCAACCTCTTCATCCCTGTTGTGTTCAACAATAGCTCTGACTGTAGAATCAGCAGTGGCAGCTGCACGTTGATGATACCAGTCGATAGCTTCCAACTCTTCTATTAAGCTTTGAATCATTCTGTGAAAATCTTTTACCTCCTGAGATAAACCTTCTTCATGAAAACCTTCATTTGCCATATGTATTAACCTCCTGTATCTATTTTATTAATAATCATTACTATTAAATAGTATAACCTAAAATTTTTCAATTGTCAAGAAAGACCAGTAATTTTTATCTAAAATATTTTAATTGTACAGCTATTATTGTACACAGTAAAATTGAGCAAAACAAATATGCAATTTCACTCTTTTCTTTGACATTCAGGACATATCCCATAAATCTTTATTTTATGATCCAGTAAAGTATAATTTGTTTCACTCTTCAACTCAGTTTCATATTCCTTGAGCGGACAGTCAAGTGGAACTATCTCATTGCATTCTACACATATCAGGTGATGATGATGTTCACCTTTGATATATTCAAAATAACTTTCCTTATTGTTGAAATCCAGTTCCATTTTCCTGACAATATTCTTTTCGACAAAGGTATTTAAATTACGATAAATAGTTGACAGTCGTAAGCCTGAAAACTTTTCTTCCAATCTTGAAAATATAACTGCGGCTGTTAGAGGACGCTCTTCATCTACTAATACCTTCAAGATAGCCTGCCTCTGTTTAGTATCTCTCATTCCCCTGCTTTTTAAACAATCACGTAATGATTCTGGTTTAGTATTCATATGAACTAACTCCCCGGGTAATTTTTTTGGTAATAAACTTTATGAAAACCACTATTAGAAAACAAAATACATTTGTTATTATTATAGTACCACCAGGTGCCAGATCATAATAAAATGATAAAATCAGCCCTGTATTTACTGACACAATTCCTGTTAAAACACTATAGAATATGGTCTGTTTAAAACTCCTGGCAAGTTGTAATGATACAGCCACTGGAATACTTATCAACGAAGCTATTAATAGACCTCCAACAATTCTCATTGAAAGCGCTATAGTAATAGAAATAATTATCATAAAGATAATATTTAAAAATCTCACCGGGACTCCTGCCATTCGAGCGTCTTGTTCATTAAAAGAAATATAAAAGAAACCGTAAAAGAAAATGAATATTATCCCCATAATGACAATTGCAAGTGGTACAACTGTATATAAATCTATCTTTGTTACAAGTGTGATACTGCCGAACAAATAGCTCATAATTCCTGCTGAATTCCTGGAAAGACTTATCAATATAGTAGCTATCCCAAGTCCAGATGCAAGTATAATTGACAGAGAAAGTTCTGCATAATCCGAAAATTTACTGCGCAATCTCTCTACTCCAAGAGCAGCTACAACAGATATCAGTATAGCAAGATACACAGGATAAATGCCTGTCAACAATCCCAGAGCAATACCAGCCAGTGCAACATGAGACAGGGTATTTCCTATTAAGGCCAGTCTTTTCAAGATTAAGAACACTCCAATAGTGGGGGCTATTATGGCAATTAGATTTCCGATTATAAAAGCTCTGTGCATAAAAGAATATTCAAATACCTCAGGCATAACTATCACTCTCCTGGTTATTAACATGAGAGGAGCTTTCCTGCTCTAAATTATTCTGGTAAGGTGTATTTTCATTATCGCGGCAGTTATGGTTACTACTACCTGATGTTGCCGAATTATCCTTTATCATATGACTGTGATCTGGCAGTAGTCTACTTTCTCCAACTGTTTCCTCAAAATAGGAACTATAGTCAAATTCATCAGCATGGTGTAGGTGAATCTTATCTTTCCCAAAACAGGCAATCTTATTGGCCTGACTACTGATAACATGTATATCGTGAGAAACCATCAGAATAGTGATATTTAGCTTGCGATTCAATCTATTTATCAGTTTAATAAATTCATCCTGCGAGCCTGCATCTATTCCAACCATAGGTTCGTCAAGGAATATTATTTCCGGTTCAGTAACCAGTGTCCTGGCAATAAACACCCTCTGCTGCTGCCCTCCAGAAAGATTCCCGATTTTTCTATTTTTATATTCGTACATATCGACTAATCGCAGGGCTTTATCAATTTTCTTCTCAAGGTTACCAGTAATTATCTTTATGATACCCATCTGGTGGTAGAGATTAGCCGCCACAATCTCTCTAACAGTTGCAGGAAAACTATGATTAAACTCCCTTACCTGTTGTGACATATAACCGATCCTTGACCACTCTTTGAAATATTTAATCCTTTTGCCAAATAGTTTAACTTCCCCATTGTCAGGCTGAAGATCACCAACCATCAGCTTCATCAGGGTACTCTTACCTGAACCGTTTGGTCCAACAAAAGCCAGAAAGTCTCCTCTGAAAACATCTATATCTATATTTCTGAAAACCACCTGTTCCTCATACTTAAAAGATAGGCCTTTGACCTCTAAAATATGTTCCATTTTAGTTCACCAGTGCCTTTTCCAGATTTCTTAAATTTTTACTCATAATTGAAAAATAATCCTCGCCTTTTTCCTGTTCTTCTTCTGTTAGTCCTATAAAGGGGTTTAATGATAATATCTCTAATTCAGCCTCTTCTGCCAGTACCCTTACTGCATGATTATCAACAAGTGTCTCTCGGAAAACAAAATCAACATCATTTTCTCTGGCAAAGTCTATTAAGGATGCAATGTTTCCCGGTGTCGATTCTTCATGTGAGGTTAAACCGGCTATAGCCTTTTGTTTGAATTCGTACCTTCTGGCCAGATAGCCGAAGGCTGCATGAGAAACAATAATTGTGTCATTAGTCTTTTCTGATAAATGCCGTCTATATTCTTCATCTATTTGATGAATTTTTTCAGAATATGTATCATAGTTTGCTATATAAACTTCACGATTATCTGGATCGAGTGAAATCAATTCATCCTTGATGACTTCAGCTATTTTTTCCATATTCATCGGATCTAGCCAGACATGTGGATCATATGAACCATGATTGTCATGTCCATGGTCATGAGTATTCACTATATCCTCTTCATGATTATTAATATCTGCTTTGTCCTCTTCATGAGTATGAGTATCCATTATATCTTCTTCATGTGTATGTTCATTTACTTTTTCATGCTCACCTGCTATATCCTCTTCATCACTGTGATTACTATCTAAGGAATCTTCATGAGTATGACTATGGTTCTCTTCTACTTCATGGTCAGGATTATAATTAATCAAATCAAGGTAATTACTAAGTTCTACTGACCTGATGTTCGAGTCGTCCAAAATCGCAGTTGCCTTATCAGCCCATGGTTCCATGCCTATTCCTATATATAAAAATAAATCCGCTGATTCCAGGTCGGCTATTTTTCTCGGAGAGGGTTCATAACTATGTGCTTCAGTCCCATTCGGTACAACCAGACCTATTTCTAGATTCTCACCAGCTATTTTCCTGGCAGTTTCGTATATCGGATAAATACTGGTATAGATAAGATATTGACTATCATCCTCACTTTCATTTGCTGAAGTATTGTAATTTTGATTAAAATAGAAAAATGTAAGTATCGATATTAATGTTATAACTATTAAAATGGGCAATGCTTTTTTCATATTTAGTATCATTCCTTTCGCTGTACTCCGGACATAAAAAGTAACAAAAAGATTTTTTCAACTATCTTCTCCAGAATTTTTTTGCTTTGTATTGCTAATTTTTATTGATATAGTTTTAAGGGTATTTGCAAATGAATTGCATCTATATAATTATATTAATAAACCCTTGAGCATATGTCAAGATTTTTGCAATTGATTTGCATCTAATTATAAAATAAATACTGTACAGCTAGCATACTAATATCTTTTACTGTGCAGTATTAAAAATAATATTTATAAAATATCGATAAATTAATCTCAA
>JBKGXW010000014.1:0-40994 GCA_046546395.1 Halanaerobiales bacterium | reverse complement strand
CATAAGATTATTATTCACTATATGATTGAATATCATTAGTTTATTTTTATAATCATATTTATTTTCTATAACCCTTGTAAAACACATGTGATTCAAGTTATAATATTTAAGGTTTGTTTTAATATCTATATTTATAAAAAAACTATTTATATTAAACAATAAAGGAGAATATGGCAAGCGATGAATTACCTGACTCAATATTTAAATACTAAGCAGAGAGAGGCAGCAGAATCCTTGAATGGTCCTGTACTGGTACTGGCTGGAGCGGGTAGCGGCAAGACACGCACTCTCACATATCGCACAGCAAATTTGATTAAAAATGGGATCAAGGCAGAAAACATTTTGACGGTAACATTCACCAATAAAGCTGCACGTGATATGAAGGGAAAGATAACAAATTTACTGGGGAAAGAAAAGATTAAGGACATGTGGTTGGGAACCTTTCATAGTGTCTGTCTAAGGATACTGAGGGAGAATCTTTCAAAAATTAATAGAGCTGAAGGGTGTTTGATTTATGATACAACAGATTCGGTGGATATAGTAGAGGATATAATACTTGAGTATAATCTCGATAGAATGGAGTATGATCCCAGGATAGTTTACAATGTCATACAGAAGGCCAAAATGAATCTGGTCAAACCAGATAGGATAGTCAAAAAGTTTGCTAGAAAAGATGAAAGATCAAAACATTATTATCAACATGTCTCAGCCGTATACAGGGAATATGAGAGGGTTGTGGCTAATAATAATTCCTTTGACTTTAATGACCTTATCAAAAAGACAATTGAGTTATTTGAAGAATACCCTGCAGTATTAAAGGAATATCAGGACAAATTCAAATATGTGCAGGTTGATGAATACCAGGATGTAAACCATGCGCAGTACAAAATATCCAGTATGTTGGCCCAACCTGAAAACAATATATTTGTAGTTGGAGATGACTGGCAGGGAATATATGCCTTCAGGGGTGCAGATATAACAAATATTCTTGAATATGAGAGGGATTATCCTGATGCAAAAATAATTAAATTGGAACGGAATTACCGAAGCAGTAAAAATATTATATCTGCGTCTAATAAATTGATAAAAAATAATACCCAGAATATGGAGAAAGAGGCCTGGACTGAAGAGGATGATGGGGCGCCGATTTTTATTACAGAAACATCGAACTCAGGTGTTGAAGCCCGATATGTAGCAAAGAGAATAAATGATCTGGTCAATCATTACAACTACAGCTATAATGATATTGCAATATTATGTCGGAGCCACTACCAGTCCACACATATACAGCGAGAACTACCGCGGGCTCATGTACCGTATCAGATTGTAGGAGGTGTGAGTTTTTTCGATCGTCAGGAGATTAAATACCTTATTAATTACCTGCGACTGCTCATCAACCCCAATGATGGGCTTGCCCTGAAACGTGTTTTCAAGAAAGATGCAGAAGGGGTCGGCGAGATACTTCTAAGTGAAATGAATAAATATGCTATTGCCCATAATATGGAAATCACTGAGGTGTTTGAAGACCCTACGGTAGTTAATGGAATTGGAAAGAAAAAAGGACAGAGTGTTCGAGAATTTAAATGGACTGTAATTAATAGGTTAAACCGACTCAGACACAAGAAAATGCCCCTTTATGAAAAAGTGCTCGAACTTTATGAGGCGGTAGAATTCAGGAACAAAATAATAGATACCATGAGTAATCCAGCAGAAAGAGAGAAGTATATAAATTTATTTCTGGAAGATATTGAGATCTATCAGAAATACAATCCAGATCGTTCCTTATATGATTATATGTTAGTTAATAAATTGATAGGAGATCAGGGTCAACTTGATGACAATAATAATAACTCAGTAAAAGTTATGACAGCTCATGCTTCCAAGGGACTGGAATTTCCTGTTGTGTTTATAATATCTGTTGAAGAAGATATTTTCCCTCATCAGAAGAGTCTTGAAGACATGTTGATAGGGAAGAATCCGTATGCGATAGAAGAAGAAAGACGGTTACTTTATGTTGCGATGACCCGGGCACAGAAAGTACTTTTTATTAGTTTCTCTAGAACTGCTGAAAATAAAAACAGTCAAATGAAACAGACAATGCCGTCAAGGTTTCTTTATGAATTACCCCGGTCAAGTTTGGATATGACAAGTGTCCGTGAGGAATCCTGGAGTAATAATATTCTTCGTATTGAGAAAAAATCTGTCTTAAATGATAATATGTCTTTCTTAAAGGAGAATATAAAAGAAGAAGCCAAATAAAAGAATAATTATAAAAATTAAAACTCTTGACAAAGTATATGGATAGATGTTATTCTTATATTAATTAAGGAAAATATATTAAACATAGTTTTTTACTAGGAGAAATAAAAAATAATAAAAATCATCAAGAGTGGTGGAGGGACTGGCCCTGTGAAACCCGGCAACCTACCCGTGAGGTAAGGTGCTAAATCCTGCATTCCAAGGAATGGAAGATGAGAGGACTCAGACCCTCTCGTGAGGGTTTTTTTAATACCTGGGGAAATAATTAAAAAGAAATATAAATATAGATTTGTAAATAAAGATCTGTTAATTTATGAATTTGAGATTAATCTGGTAAGTATTATCTAAGGAAGGCGGGTTTTCAAAAATGATTGAAATAAATGGACTTGTTAAAAAATATTACACCGCTCAGGGAATACTAACGGCCCTTGATGATGTATCTATGAGTATCAAAGAAGGGGAGATATACGGAGTAATAGGTCCGAGTGGTGCCGGAAAGAGTACCCTGGTTAGAACCCTGAATTTGCTTGAAAAACCTGATCGCGGTAGCATTATTATTAATAATAAAAGTTTAACAAATATCTCTAAAGGACAACTGAGAGATAGCAGAAAAAAGATCGGCATGATATTTCAACACTTTAATCTCCTGTCATCACGAACAGTTAGGGGCAATATAGCATTCCCTCTTGAAATAGCAGGGGCATTAAAATCAGAAATAGATAAAAAAGTTGAAAGGTTAATGGATCTGGTGGGATTAAGTGATAGAGCAGATCATTATCCATCAGAATTAAGCGGGGGCCAAAAACAGCGTGTTGGCATAGCCAGGGCATTAACCAATGATCCAGAGGTTCTCTTATCTGATGAAGCCACTTCATCTCTGGATCCGGAAAGTACAGAATCGGTGCTTGATTTATTGAAAAAAATTCGTGATGAACTTAATCTCACTATTATATTGATAACCCATGAGATGGATGTAATAAAACAGGTCTGCGATAGGGTTGCAGTAATGGAGAAAGGTAAGGTCATTGAAGAGGGTAGGGTTATTGATGTATTTATAAATCCAGAGCAGAAGCTTACTAAGCGTTTTATCAGGACAGTTATCGATTATACTTTGCCTGAAGGTCTGGAAGTGATTGAGAAAAAAGGCCAATTAGTACGTGTATCTTTCATGGGAGAATCTACACATCACCCGTTAATTTCTCTGCTGGTAAGGAAATACCAGGTAGATGCCAATATACTTTATGGAAGAATCGATGATATTCAGGGTATTCCTTTTGGTACCTTGATACTTGATCTGGAAGGTGAAGAGGATTCAATAAGTAGAAGTATCGAATACTTACGTAAGCGCGGGTTATCAGTGGAGGTGTTAACAGATGAACGAATATTTAGCAATATTAAATAAATATGGACTAAGGATACTGGATGGGACATGGGAGACATTATATATGGTAGGATTTTCTCTTTTTATAGCTGTTTTGTTCGGGCTTCCACTTGGTGTATTTACTGCGATAACCAGGGATAATCATATCATTGAATATAAACCGGTTAATTATATATTAAATATTATCATAAATGTAGGACGTTCCATACCATTTATAATTTTGATGGTAGCCATAATTCCTATAACCCGATTAATAGTTGGTTCATCAATTGGAACTACAGCTGCAATTGTTCCATTGGCTGTTGCTGCCATACCTTTTGTTGGTAGAATTGTAGATAATGCATTACTTGAGGTAGGGCCGGGCGTTATAGAGGCTGCTCGATCTATGGGAGCTACTCCCATGCAGATAATATTCAAGGTATTACTTCCTGAATCATTACCCTCATTAATACTTGGGATTACCTTGACTGCTATTAACCTTATAGCATATTCTGCTATGGCAGGGGCTATTGGAGGAGGTGGCCTGGGAGATATTGCGATTCGTTATGGATATCAAAGGTTTATGGTTGAAGTAATGATAATAACTATAGTAATACTGGTGCTAATGGTGCAGATTATTCAATGGGCTGGTAATAAACTGGCGGCATACTTTGATCATAAATAGATGAGAGAAAAATGAAAAAGCAGAAACAAAGTTAATTAAAAATTAAATGGATAAGATAGATAGTTAGTAATAAAATTTATTCAATTATTTAACAAAAAGTAAAAAAATAAAAAGAGGAGATGAGAAGATGGACAGAAAGAATTTATTTATACTATTAGCGGTAATTATTGTGTTGGTTATAGCTCTTATGGTCTATAACTTTACAGGTAGAGATGAAACAAAAGTGCTGAGGGTGGGTGCTACACCACTTCCCCACTCCGAAATACTGCAGTTTGTAAAACCCCTGATGCTTGAAGAAGGCATTGAACTGGAAATAGTTGAGTTTACAGATTATGTTACTCCTAATCTGGCACTTGACGAGGGAGGTATAGATGTTAATTTTTTCCAGCATCAGCCTTATCTGGATAGCTTCAATCAAGACCATAATCTAAGTCTTGTAACTGTGGCCAGGATTCATGTAGAACCCTTTGGTTTATACTCAGAAAAAATTGATTCTATTGATGAATTATCTGATGGAGCAGTTATAGCTGTACCTAATGACCCAACAAACGAAGGGCGGGCACTTTTATTACTGGAAAACAAAGGTTATATTAAACTTGATGCCGAAAATGAACTTGAAGCAACTCCTGTAGATATTACAGAGAATCCCAAAAACCTGGAATTTAGAGAACTTGAAGCAGCTCAATTACCCAGAGTTTTGCCTGATGTAACTGCTGCATTTATTAATACCAATTATGCCCTTGAAGCTGATCTAAATCCACTGGAAGATGCTTTGATTATTGAGGGAGAGGAATCTCCTTATGCCAATATCCTGGTTGTAAAAGAAGGAAATCAAGATAATGAAATGATTCAGACACTTGTTGAAGTTATAACTACAGATAAAGTAAGAGATTTTATTCTTGATGAGTATGAAGGATCAGTTGTACCAGTATTTTAGTGTCGCAGAATCTGCGCCCTTAATTTAGTAGATACTTTCCGAACCTGAATCTTTACTTATGCTTACGCAAGGAAGAAAGATACAACTATAATTGCAATATAGATTTCTCAGGGATTTTCGTATTATAATAAGTTGGTCAGCAGATCAAATTGATCAAAATTACTGGTTTTTAAGTAGACTTTAGGTGGAGGGGGAGAGTAGAAATCTTCCTCTCTTTTCTTGTAGTGTATGTTCGAAAAGTTAGCTTAGTAGATTATATTTTCCGGGACGGAGTTAAGGACATGTGTCCATTGACGGCCTAATCGAATATGGTCATACCAAAACCATCCTTGCATTTAATATCAAAGGTTTAGGTAAGTGAAGGGAACTATAATCTACGGTGCAAAATGAAAACTTTTCGAACAGACTCTTATAGTAATTTATTTATATTTTTGGATGAGTTAATAAATATACAAGTTAGTTTTGCTCTTAAAAAGCATTTATTTTTTATAATTTAGTAATATTTTAGGGAAAACACTTGAAAATATTACTATAAAATTATATAATTTTCTACAGACGAAGAACTAATATAATAGTATATATTATTCACTAGAGCTGTAAATTTATGCATAATATATATACTTATGTTTAGTAAGTATAACATTATCAAATGGGATTTAATTACATCTTTAATGATATTGCATTTATATATATAAAATAGTCTTAACATATGATATAGTATTAAATAAAACACGAAAAGGATGAGATCATATGCAGATAGGTTTGCCGAAATCATTATTATATTACTATTACTATCCATTCTGGAAAAAATTTTTTGATTTACTTGATGTGGAGCTTGTCTTATCAGAGGCTACTTCGACAGATTTACTGAATCATGGTGTTAAGGAATCAATATCAGAAATATGTGTACCGATGAAGGTATATATCGGACAGGTATTGAATTTAATAGAAAAAGGTGTGGACAAAGTTTATATACCTCGTTTTATTAGTATAAGAAAGGGTGTTACTTTTTGTCCTAAGTTCCTTGGACTACCTGATATGATAAAACATTCTCTGCCGGGTATGGAAGATAAGATACTTACACATCATATTGAATCAGGAGATGATGATATCTCTGCATATGAGAATTATACTATCTTTAAAGATGCATTTAATAAAACTGACAATAAAATAAAGTTTGCTCTGGAAACAGCAAAACAGGAATGGCTTGAATTTCGGAAATTACAGAGGGAAGGTTACAAGACTGAAGAATTGCTAAATGGCAATAAAGTAAAAATGACTGATGGTAGTCTTAATATAGGGTTACTGGGATATGTCTATAATATGTATGATAAATTTATAAATATGGATTTAATCAATCGACTGGAAGAGATGGGTGTTAGTGTTACTACCTTTGAAATGGTAGATCAGCAAGTTACTGAGGAATTCTTAAATGATCTGGAAAAACCTTTGTTCTGGGAGTTTACCAACAAATTAATGGCTGTTGGTTATCACTTTATGGATTCTGATGATATAGATGGTATAATCCATATTACAGCTTTTGGTTGTGGACCTGATTCCATACTTGGCCCTTTTCTTGAGATTGATGCCGATCAAGCTAATAAACCTTTCATGACATTAAGAATAGATGAACAGACTGGTGAAAGTCATTTGCTTACCAGGCTGGAGGCGTTTATTGATCTTTTGAAACTTAATAAAAGGCGTGAGATTATATGAGGATAACATTCCCCTATATGGGGACAACCGTGATATATGCAAAATTATTTGAATTACTGGGCCATCAGGTAGTTATGCCTACCCGCCCTACCAAAAAGACAATAGACCTGGGTGTTAAATACAGCCCTGAGTTTGCCTGTTACCCCTTTAAAGTTATCATGGGTACATATTTTGAAACACTTGAGAGAGAAGAAGTAGATATTATTGTAACAAGTGGGGGGCACGGTCCATGTCGAGCAGGATATTATGGAGAATTGCACCAAAAAATATTATCTAATATGGGTCATGAAGTCAAATTCATTGTCTTTGATGAACCCAGTAGAAATTATAAGAAGTTTCTCGGATATATCAGGGAACTAAAGGGGAATAATTCATGGTTTAAGGTGGTTAAGATTGTACGTACAGTATATAAAATGGCTAAATCTCTGGATAAAATAGAAAAAATCATAAATGTTAAGAGGGCTTATGTTCGAAATAAGTCGGTGATCAATAAAGCCTGGGAAGAGATTCAACAAAATTATGCTGGTATAAAAAGTGTCAGAGATATAAAGCAGGTTGAGAAGAGGGCATTAGGCAGGCTTGAGCAGTTTAATTATCCCGAGCGCAGTGAAAAAGAGCGTATCAGAATAGGTATTATCGGGGAGATTTATGTTGTTATGGAACCATCTGTTAATAATAATATTGAAGAACTGCTCAATGGTTTTGGAGCAGAGGTGGAGCGTTCTCATTATTTATCACATTACATAGATGAGACCTTACTTCCTTTTGCAGGGAAGGAAGGAGAGGAAATATTAAATAAAGGTGAAAAATATATTGAGATTGTAATCGGTGGTCACGCCAAACAGTCAGTAGGGCATATAATTGATTATAAAGAAAGGGGTTTTGATGGGGTAATCCATTTGAAACCATTTGGCTGTCTGCCTGAAATTATTAGTCAAAGCTTACTTGACAAGATATCTGATGATCTTGATATTCCGATTTTATCTCTGTCTATTGATGAACAGACAGCACAGGCCAATATGATGACACGACTGGAGGCCTTTCTAGATTTTATAAAATATCGAAAGTCCACAAGGGGAGAAAGGAAGATAGTAAATGAATAATGTATTTATTGGAGTTGATATTGGTTCGGTCAGTATAAATATTGTTGCAATTGACCAGAAAAATGAAATAATCTTTAAGTTATATCAACGGAATACAGGTCAGCCTGTTGAAGTTGTTAAAGATGGATTTAGTAGATTGAAATCAAAGCTGACAGAGAGACAAACTATCTCAGGTATAGGTGTCACAGGTAGTGGTCGTCAGCTGATCGGTTACATACTTGGGGCTGATATTATAAAAAATGAAATCACAGCTCATGCTGCAGCTACTACTTTTTATTATCCTGAAGTAGGTACTATCTTTGAAATAGGCGGACAGGATTCAAAACTGATTATTGTCAACAATGGTATTCCTGTTGATTTTACCATGAATACTGTCTGTGCAGCTGGAACGGGTTCTTTTCTGGACCATCAGGCCGAAAGGCTTGGTATCAAGATTGAGGAATTTGGAGAGCTGGCACTACAGGCTAAACGTGATGTCAGGATAGCAGGTAGATGTACTGTTTTTGCTGAGTCAGATATGATCTCCAAGCAACAGTATGGTTTTACCAAACCGGAGATTATCAAGGGTCTATCCCGGGCGCTGGTAAGGAATTATATGAACAATCTGGTCAGAGGAAGGAAACTGGAACCTACTTTTATATTTCAGGGAGGAGTTGCTGCCAACATAGGTATTAAAGCTGCCTTTGAAGAGGAGATTGATCATGAGGTAATTATTCCTGAAAACTATGATGTTATGGGAGCCATCGGTATTGCTATGCTAGCCAAGGAAGAGATTGAAAAAACTGAAGAACAAACTAATTTCAGAGGTTTTAACTTGACAAGGGATAATTTCGTAACCAGTAGTTTCAACTGTGAGGGTTGTGCCAATGAATGTGAAGTCATCAAAGTGCAGGCTAATTCAGAAACTATTGCCATGACGGGTGATAGATGTGGTAAATGGTCAGAGAGTATAATGAATAAACAACTGCGGCAGGAAACACTTGCTTAAAAAAACAACATATAAATTAAAATTTGCTCCTTTCTGTAGAAGAATCTTCGGGGAAGGAGTTTTATTTTTTATTAAAATACAAAAAGTATATAATAAATGCAATAAATTGGATATTTGTTTGTTGTAAATAGTAGAGAGCTATTTTTTGAACTGAAAGGGGTAGAGTATCATGGAAAATCTGGGGTAACAGAAGTTGAGGAATTTGGTGCTTATTTTGCTGAAGAATTTGGTGGGCAGTTTATACATGAGATACCTGTAACGGGAGTTGGTAGTTGTAATAACTTATGGATTTGATCATCACCGGAAGTTTTATAGAAATATCATAGAAACGTTGATAGTTCCAGCTATTTATACCACCTAGTAACATAAGTAGTATAAATAGTCATTAAATTTATATAATTAAGTAATTTAAGGTTATATAATTATTATAGGAAAATGGGGAATACCCTATTTATTAAGAAATAGTACAAAAATGTAGAATAGAGTTATGTAAATTTGATTTTCTAAACACAAATACATATACTATGTATGGAATCTATTCTTGTGATTAAAGGATATAATAAGTAACTAATGGGAACAACCATGGGAGGAGACAATCATGCAAGAACTTATCAAAAATATCAAAGAAAATATCAATCAGGTTATTGTTGGCAAAGGAGAGGTTATTGAATTACTGATAACTGCATTGCTGGCAGAAGGACATGTACTTATCGATGATGTGCCGGGGATGGGGAAAACCAAGATGGCCAATAGTCTGGCTCGTTCAATGAACGTAGATTTTAAACGTATTCAGTTTACTCCAGACCTTCAACCGGCTGATATTACTGGTATTTATTATTACAATCAAAAAATAGGTGATTTCAAATTTCGTCCAGGACCGATCCATTCCAATATTATCCTTGCTGATGAAATTAACAGGGCAGTACCCAGGACACAATCAAGTCTGCTGGAAGCCATGGAAGAAAGGCAGGTTACAGTTGAGGGAGAGGAACTTAAGTTGGAAGAACCTTTTATTGTTGTTGCTACCCAGAACCCGGTAGAATTGGAGGGTACCTTTCCATTACCGGAAGCCCAGCTTGACAGATTTCTTCTTAAAATAGATGTAGGATATCCCACACAATCTGAGGAAGTTGAGATAATGAAGAGATTTAAGAGTGCTGATCCACTAGTTAACCTCCAGGCAGTAGTGAATACAGAAGATATACTATCCATGAGGCAAAGGGTTAAGGAAGTTAAGATAAGTGATGATTTACTAATCTATATAAGCTCTCTATGTAATAAGACTCGTAATGATGAAAATATTAAGCTTGGTGTAAGTCCCAGGGGAGCGCTGGCTTTAATGAAGGCGAGTCAGGCTTATGCCCTTATCAGGGGGAGAGATTTTGTCCTTCCTGATGATATTAAGTATTTATTCCCCTATGTCATAAGCCACCGTCTTATTCTTGCTTATGATTCGGAATATAGTGGGGTGAAAAAAGAAGAGATTATCGAAAATATCCTGAAGGAAGTGACTGTTCCAGTAGAAGGTGTTATCAGTGAGTAATTATATTAATGTTTTTCTGGCTCTTATGGCCGTTATAGGGGTTATAGGTATAGCCACAGGAAGCTATATAGTATTATTTATGGCAACACTTATTGTTTTAGCTATATTATTTTTAAGAACTTGGAACAAACATATTTTTGATAAATTAACAATAAATCGTTATTTTAAACATAATAAAGTGGCAGCAGGACAGGAAATAGATTATATAATTGAAATAGAGAACAGGAAATTTTTCCCTGTTATAGCAATGAAAATGATCAGTACTATATCTACAGAATTGGATTTTTTGAGTGGTCAAACAATTCTTAAAACAAAAATAAATAAACGATTCAGGGATGTATTTAGTCTACGATGGTATGAGAAGATAAAACGTACATACAAGATAGTACCCAGAAGGAGAGGGCTTAAAGGTATCTTTTCTGCAAATCTGGAGTACTATGATCCTTTTGGGTTTTATAAAAAATTTCACCAAGATGGTGGAAGGGTAAGACTTTATGTTCACCCCAGGGTTTTACCAGTGACAATACCGAAAAGGGATAATATGCTTTTTGGAACAAGGGTTCACAGGGGTTGGATATTTGAGGATAGACTAAATAAGGTGGGGGTAAGGCCCTATCGTTCTACAGATAGTTTCCGGGAAATTAACTGGAAAGCCTCTGCTAAATCCCTTGAACTTCAGTCCAACATCTATAAACCATCACTTGATCGGGAGGTTTATATCTTTCATGGACTCGATATTGAGAAAAAATGGTGGTTGGAAGAGACTTCAAATATAATGGAACTATCCCTGATCTGTGCTGCATCTATAGCTGAGATGTATTTCAGGAAAAATTATCGAATTGCTTTTTATTCAACACTAAATGCACGCGAAGAGTCCAGGACGGAATATACATCTATTGAGCTGAGTCCAAATGGTCTTCAGCGTGATATACTATTAAAGATGATGGCCCTACTTAATAACAATAGTAATGTTAGTTTAGCAAGGATCCTGGAAGTGGAATTACAGAAGATATCCCGTGGAAGCAATATAGTTATTATTAACGAGAGTGTTAATGATGAATTCAGGAAAACAATTAATAGATTGAAAAATAGTTATCAGATATCTGTAATAACCATTGTTAGCCGAAAAAAAAATGAGAATAAATCTGGGGTAAAATATGAAAACAATGAAAATGAGTATGAGAATAAAGTTGATTATAAAGGTAATTTTAATAATAAAGATATGAGTCTAAGTATTAATGGTGTTAAACAATACTTTATGAAAGAGGAGGATTGGGATGAGATCGAAAAAGTTAAATTATCTGGTTGAAATTATCACAATATCTCTTTTCGCTCTGGCTGTAGTCCTCCTTTTTAATCCATGGTTGGATTATTTCATATCAAATAATGCATCAGTGCTGCAGTATATCTGGATATTCCTTTTTATGGTGCTGTTGAATTTTATATATAATTTTGTTAATAATAGTGAAGGTTTATTGAAACGTATTCTGCCAGTTTTGATTTTTATAATTGTTAATATCTTTATTATCGAATCACTGGGATGGCTTCCATACCTTTTTTACCCATTACTAATATTTTTGTTTATTACCGTTTATAGATTTTGGGGTTATAGAGATAGGAAACGGAAATTAATAGTCGATGTTATGCTGGGGTTTGTTATAATATTAATTAACATTTCACTTAGCGGTCTGCTCGGTTTTGAAATAAGTGTTTTTTCGATTATTGCTTTTTTCATAATCTCTTTTTTACTTCTTTTAATTTTCAATAGTCACTATAGTGACGAGATTAATTTTGAATTTTCCTATAGTCTATTATATCCAGTTATGACAGTATTCTTAATCAGTGTAGTAGTGATTGGTTTAATAATTGGTTATGGATTTTCAGATGGACTTATGAATATTCTAGCAGCAGGATTAAATAAATTAAAGGAATTCTTATCTCTAATATTAGCTTTTCTATCTTATCCTATAGTTTATCTGATTTCTTTGATTTTAAATTTAATTGGAGAGAGAGAAACAAACTTATTTGGAAATGGTGCTGAACAGAAATCCTATCCTGAAAGAATACTTGTAGAGAATACTGGAGTTCCTGATTATATCGTCAATATAGTCAAAGTTTTGATAGTATTGTTTATTATCTATTATATTAGTAGGAGATTAATCCGAAAGAAAAGAGAAGTGAATAATAGGGATGATGATGAGCGGGAATCGTTATTTTCACGAGAAGAAGTTGCTGATGATCTGAGACGTATTTGGGATTCGTTAAAGAATACTTTTTTCAGGAAAAAAGGAAGGAGTTATGATAGAGGCAATCCCCTTGATCTTATTAGAGAAAGCTATTATAAGTTTCTACTTTGCTATAGTTCAAAGATACAATATCAATTATACTATACACCCGAAGAGTATCATGGAAAGCTTCAAAGAAGAGAAGAATTGGATGAAGAGCTTAAAGATAAAGCGGGTGAACTAACAGAGATTTATAATCAGGCTCGCTATGGTGCAAAACACGACCAGGAGAAAGCCGGTAAAGCTGTTAAATTGTGGAGGGAACTGCAGAGTGATATTGATGTATAAATTAAGGGCATTTTGACTACAGATAGCCAATTTGTGATATATATATTTCTTTGTTAATTACTTTTGTCCAGTACGGGAATTCTACACATTGATATCTGTGTGTGGGGACAATTGATTGATGCTTTCTTTCGTCACCAGGAATAAGACTCAAATACGATAATCAAGAAGGAAGTGGGATAATGAAAAAAATTAATGTGTTTACTTTAATGGTGTTAACAGGTATTCTGCTAGTCATAATGTCAGTAATAAACATTGGTTCTGTGCTGGCTTCCGACGCACCCCTATACCTCGACCCATCGGCTTCCGTAGAAGAAAGAGTTGATGACTTACTATTACGTATGTCATTGATGGAGAAGATTGGTCAGATGACTCAGGCTGATAAGGCCAGAATTTCTCCTCAATATGTTCAGGAGGAAAATATCGGGTCGGTTTTAAGTGGTGGTGGGTCTGTACCGGTACCCAATAATCCAGAAAGCTGGGCCGATATGTATGATCAATATCAGTCCGCAGCCCTGGATACCAGATTGGGAATACCAATTATCTATGGTATTGATGCCGTTCATGGTCATAATAACCTTAAAGGGGCAACTATCTTTCCTCACAATATTGGTCTTGGAGCGACTAGAGATCCTGAACTGGTTGAGAGGGTTGCTGAAATTACGGCTCTGGAAACAGCAGCAACTGGACTTGACTGGAATTTTGCCCCCTGTGTTGCTGTTGTACGAGATATCAGGTGGGGCAGGACATATGAAAGTTTTGGGGAGACACCTGAACTCCAGAGCTTGTTAACTGCTGCCTATGTGAGAGGAATGCAGGGACCAGATAATGAAATGAGTGGAAGGTATTTAGTCGCCACAGCCAAACATTACATTGCCGATGGAGCCGCAGTTTGGGGTACAGGGGGTTCAAATTTTATGATAGATCAGGGCAACGCAGATATATCTGAAGAGGAGCTCCGGGAAATACATCTTCCTGGTTACCAGGAGGCTATAGATGCAGGTGTCGGTAGTGTTATGATTTCATTTAGTAGTTTTCAGGGTCTAAATATGCATGAGCATGAATATTTGATTACCGATTTGTTGAAAGGAGAACTTGGTTTTGATGGATTAGTAGTATCTGACTGGCAGGGTGTTGATCGACTTCCCGGTTCTACATATTATAACAAGGTTGTTAGATCAGTAAATTCAGGTATTGATATGTTTATGGCTGCCTATACCTGGCCTGCCTTTATACCGAATCTCCAGAGGGCAGTCCAGACAGGGGATATCAGTGAAGAAAGGATAGATGATGCGGTAAGAAGGATACTTACATTGAAATTCAAAATTGGGCTTTTTGAAGCCCCCTATGCAGATAGAGAACTACTGGAGGCTGACTTAATAGGTTCGCCAGAACATCGGGAGGTAGCCCGTGAAGCAGTCAGAAAATCTATGGTTTTGCTGAAAAATGACGATTTGCTACCACTCAAGAAAGATATGCACTTGTATGTAGCCGGCTCCAGTGCAGATAACATTGGGCGTCAGTCCGGTGGGTGGACAATAACCTGGCAGGGGTTAAGTGGAAATATTACTGAAGGAACAAGCATTCTGGAAGGTATTGAAAATGCATTAGAGGAAGGAAAAGTAGTAAGAGATATCAATCAGGCAGACGCTGCAGTAATTATCGTTGGAGAAAAACCATATGCAGAAGGGGTAGGTGATGATGCTGATCTTCAGTTATCTGATGCTGATATAGAAGAACTGGAGAAGGTTGAAGATTCTGGCAAGCCTATACTTGTTATTATGGTATCTGGTAGACCGATGATGATAAGTGAATATATTCAGGGCTGGGATGCCTTTGTAGCGGCCTGGCTGCCCGGGACAGAAGGTCAGGGAGTAGCAGATGTAATCTTCGGTGATCATAATTTTACAGGTAAATTGCCTGTTACCTGGCCGGGAAATATTAACCAGGTTCCGATAAATCATGGAGATGAAAACTACAATCCATTATTTGAGTATGATTTTGGATTAAGTATGGATCTGTAATATTAAGGTGAAATGAGACTCAAATTTTAGAAGATGATAAACTACCTGATCATCAACTCAAATAAATTGGCTTTTTTTATAAATCCTGTTATACTTAATGGTAAACAGGACATAACAGAAGATATTCAGGAAAATGAAGTACTATCTACTTATTGGAGTGATAACTATTTTAACCTTTTACCTGGTAAGTCAACCAGCATAGGGGCATATAATATATTCAAAGCAGGTGCAGGAAATGCGAATCAGAAATTCTCTTTCTACTAAAATCATAATACTGATTTTGATAGTTATTCTTCCATTGATTACGTTACTTATTTTTGATAATTACTATGGGATGTCTTTAATAAGAGACCAGGTAGCTCAGTCCAATAATAATTTACTTGAAGTATATATGTCCCAGCTTGATAATAGGTTGGATAATACAACAAATTACCTTAAGTCATTAAGTAAGGAAGACCTCGATATTATCACATATAGCCAGGCTGATGATAACACAGATGAAAAGAGGGATGCTGCTGCCAGAATTGTCAATAGATTAACAAATCAGATAAACTATAATCATAATGTAGAGTTGTTTTTTCTTTATTCAGTAGAAGATCAGAATTTATTACTTGCTTCCAATGATAACGAGAACTATGAGGAGGAGTTGTTAAAGTCAAAGATTGAAGGTATAATATTTGTTCTGGAAACACTTGGCAGTACTGACTGGCAGTTGATGAATTACTATGGTGAGTATAAATTAATCAAAATGATAGATACAGGTATGGGGACTTATCTCGGAGGCTGGCTCAGTCTAGAGGGTTTGATTGAACCTCTTAGTAAACTTGATCTTGGGGATAATGGAGGTGTTCACATAATAACAGAAAATGGTTTCCCTCTTATATCTACATTTTCTGAGCCAGAGAATCCTGGTATATTCAACAGGCGTAATATAAATATAGATAATGGAAATTATCGTACTGTAAGAAATGTTGAAAGTAATGAACGTTTTCTAATGGTAGCTGATTCCCTGGAAAATGTCCCAATTAATTTTATTGCCATGTTTCCTGAAAAAGAAATCTTTAAAAATCTTTTATTGTTCAGGAGAATGATCTATTTTATTCCTGTAGCTGGATTTGTCATATTAGCTATTTATCTGATTTTGATTCGACATGTTTTGTTTGCCCCAGTGCATAAATTAATGTCAGCAATGACAAGGGTGGCTCGTGGTGACCTTGATGTCAAAATGGAAGAGAACTCATCCTATGAATTCAACTTTTTATTTAGTTCTTTCAATAATATGATAGAACGTGTAAAAACACTGAAACTGGGCATATATGAAGAAAAACTACTGCTTCAAAAAGCAGAACTCAAACATTTGCAGTCTCAAATCAAACCACACTTCATCTTGAATTCATTAAATATTGTCTATAATCTGGCTGTATTGAAAGATTTTAAATCCATCAAGGAGATGACCCTCTATCTGGGGAGTTACCTGCGTTTTACTTTAAAAAATGAGGATCAGTTGGTAACACTGGAAGAAGAGTTGAATCATATTAAAAATTATCTGGAAATACAAAAAATTAGATTCATGGATAGATTTGATTTCTTTATTCATTCAGATGAAGAATACGATTCCCTGCTGGTTCCTCCACTGACTATTCAGCCATTTGTTGAAAATTCTATTATACACGGCTATAATAGGAAAGTGAATGTATATAAAATAGAGATTATTGTAGAAGTATTAAATGATGTCTTAGTTATTAGGATTCTTGATAATGGTAAAGGGTTTTCGCCAGGAAAAATACTGGAACTGGAAAGTAAAAATTTCGACCGAGGAAATGGAGAACATATAGGTATCTGGAATGTCTATAGAAGGCTAACTATCAGTTATGGTGAAGATGTAGAAATGAAATTTTCCAACAGGGATTCTGGCGGTGCTGAAGTTAAGATTATTATCCCGGATATAAGGAGAATCAAGGGAGGTCAAAAAGATGTATAACTTGTTAATAGTTGATGATGAAATGATTGCGGTTCAGGGAATTAAACAGGGTATTGATTGGAAAAGTCTGGGTGTTGAATCAATATATGAGGCATTTGATGCTGAAGAGGCCCTGGAGGTAATTGATAGTCATAGAATTGACCTTGTAATCTGTGATATTGAGATGCCGGGTATGGATGGGCTGGAGCTCTTAAATGAAATCAACAAAGAATCAGCTGATATCATTACAATATTACTAACTGGACATGCAAAGTTCAATTATGCCCAGAAGGCATTAAAGCATGGTTGTTTTGATTATCTTTTGAAACCAATTGAACATGAAAAGATTGAAGAAACAGTTATCAAGGCACTTGATGTCCTCAGGGAAAATAATGAACAGCGTGAGTTTATGCAGATATATAATAAGTTCTCTGAATTATGGAAAAAACAAAATCCAATTCTGATTGAGCGTTTTTGGCAGGATATTTTCAGTCAGAGAATTATTAACTATAGTCAGTTATCATCAGTAATGGAACTTTATAACCTTCCTCTGAATATAGATGATGGGGTAATCCCTGTACTATTAAGTATTGAAATATGGCAGGTTCCTTTAAGTGAAAAAGATGAGGAAATATTGAAATATGGATTAAGGAATATGGCTACCGAGATTTTGGAAAAAAGAACACGAGGTGTTGTCTTTCAAAATCATGATGGGAATGTAATAATGATTATATATCCAGAACAGGATGATGATACATTCATCGCTGATGAGGAAATAGATGAAATATGTCGGCAGATAATTGAAATAGCAGATAATTACCTGCACTGCACACTTTCCTGTTATATTGATGATCCTACAACAATTAATGAACTGGAAAAAAGCTACTTTCACTTACTTGAACTCGAGAGAAGTAATATAAAGGAAACCAATACTATAATACATCAGTCCAGTTATACTGTCTCCCATGATACTTATCCACAGACTCCATCCTTTGATAACTGGCAGTTATTATTTGAACTGGGGAGAAAAGAAAAATTAATAAAAGAAATTGATGATTATTTTAATATAAACAACGAAGAGATGATGAATTCAGAGGTGCTGGAGAGTTTTTATTTTGGATTTTTAAATATGATCTATTCAGCATTACACAAAAAGGATATATCTATACAGACAGTTTTCAATATAAGTTATCTTCATGACTTATCATCCACCAGATCGTACTACATATTACGTGAAAAGATAACAGAACTAATTAATCAAGGTTTAGACTATTTAAATGATCATCTGGAGAATAATCCGGTTGTTATTCAAAAAATACAGGACTATATCAGGGAAAATTATAAGGATAAAATTACCCGTAAAGATATCGCCGGACATGTCTACCTGAACCCGGCATACCTCTCTCGTTTATTTAAAAAAGAAACAGGAATGACCCTGACAGAATATGTTACTGAAATGAGAATAGCTGAAGCTAAAAAGCTACTGGTAGAAACAGATTATACCATTACAGCAATAGCTGAGGAGGTTGGATACTACAACTATTCCTATTTTTCAAAGATATTCCGGGAAATAGTTGGAGTGACAGCAGGCAACTACCGCAAAAATTATCAAGAGGTTAAGTAGAATGTAATCTACAGTAAACAGGAAAATTAATATGAGTAATTTAATAGGAATACTTGACAAAAGATTTTTTCTATGTTAATCTAAAAAAATCAACAATAAAAACTGCATATTTTTACCCTTATCAAGAGAGGTGGAGGGACTGGCCCGATGAAACCCGGCAACCAGCTAGCAGAATTTGAATTACATAATTACTCAAATTTAAGCATGGTGCCACTTCCAGCAGGAGGAAAGTCCTGATAGATAAGAGTTATATTTAATAATCTCTTTCTAGACAGGAAGGGATTTTTTGATGTTTAATTATCAGGTAAGTAATTTGACTAAAACATAATGACGAAAGGACAAATTCAGATAAAAGACGAATTTTTTCTAAGTCATTACTTGATTAAAAATAAGGAATATTAATCAGATTTGATGGGTAAAATGATGCAAAAAACCTCAGGAGGTTGATGCAAAAATGGCAAAAAAGAAAAATCT
Organism: Halanaerobiales bacterium; assembly: GCA_046546395.1. Lineage (GTDB taxonomy): Bacteria > Bacillota > Halanaerobiia > Halanaerobiales > DTU029 > JBDNGI01. Next base: position 21,751 of record JBKGXW010000014.1, on the reverse strand, counting down.
TAAGTTTGACACACTGGCTATTCATGCCGGACAGGAGTCTGATCCACATACAGGAGCCAGGGCGGTACCTATTTATCAGACAACATCATATGCATTTAAGGATACAGATCATGCAGCGAGGTTATTTGGCCTGGAGGAAGCCGGAAATATTTACACACGGATTATGAACCCAACTACAGAAGTATTGGAAAAAAGGCTGGCTGCCCTTGAGGGTGGTATTGGGGCACTAGCTGTATCGTCAGGTCAGGCTGCAGAAACACTTGCTTTATTGAACATTGTTGGCCAGGGAGATGAGATAGTCAGCGGTAGTTCTATTTATGGAGGAACCTTTACTTTGTTTAAATATACCTTTTCAAAGTTGGGTATCGATGTAAAATTTGCTGACTCGACTGATCCGTCAACATTTGAAGCGAAAATAACAGATAGGACCAGGGCCTTCTATATAGAAACAATAGGTAATCCCGAGCTGGTTGTTCCGGATTTTGAAGAACTGGCCAGTATAGCTCATGCTGCAGGGATTCCATTAATTGTAGATAATACCTTTGCCACCCCTTATCTATGCCGTCCTTTTGACTTTGGTGCAGACATAGTTATTCATTCAACTACAAAGTTTATAGGTGGTCATGGTAATTCCATTGGTGGTATTATTGTTGATAGTGGTAAGTTTGACTGGGATAATGGAAAATTCCCTGGTTTAACTGAACCAGATTCTGGATACCATGGTATAAAACATACAGAACAATTTGGTGATGCCGCCTATATCGGGAAGGCAAGAGTAGGTTTGCTGAGAGATCTGGGAAGTTGTATTAGTCCATTCAATTCCTTCCTCTTACTTCAGGGGATTGAAACCCTCGGCTTACGAATGGAACGTCATTGTGAAAATGCATTGAAAATAGCACAATATCTGGAGTCGGACTCTCGTGTGAACTGGGTGAATTACCCTGGACTGGAAGGTCATAAAACATATCAAAATACTGAAAAATATTTACCGCAGGGTGCAGGAGGAATTATTACTTTTGGAGTAAGTGGCGGTAATGAGGCTGGAAAGAAATTTATCGAGAGTCTTGATATCATATCACATTTGGCCAACATTGGAGATGCCCGTACGCTGGCTATTCACCCGGCTAGCACTACTCATCAGCAGTTGAGTGAAGAGGAGCAGAAAAATTCCGGTATTACAGCAGATATGATTAGATTATCAGTTGGAATTGAGCAGATTGATGACCTAATTGAAGAAATTGATCGCTCTCTGCATGTAGCAACCAGGTAAATCTATTGTAAATATAGGCTGATTCCTGGTGTTTTCAGGATAAATTCCTATTATATAATTTCAACCCAATAATAGTGTATAATGCTTTTCGCACTGAAGTATTATCATTAAAATATAAAAATAAAGGAATAACTATTTCAGTATAAACTATTAGGTTTTTGCTGTTATAGTTATTCCGCATAAAAGAATAAAGTGAAAGGGGAGAGTAAAATGCCTATTAAAATTCCAGACAAATTGCCTGCTGCAGAGGTTCTTCAGAAAGAAAATATATTTGTTATGGGTCAGGATAGGGCTTTACACCAGGACATAAGGTCATTGAAGATTGCTATTTTGAATTTGATGCCCACAAAAATAGAGACAGAGACACAGATACTTCGTCTTTTGAGTAATACGCCATTACAGATTGATGTCGTTCTTCTACATCCGGAAACACATAAGTCCAAAAATATCTCTCTTGAACACCTTGAGAATTTTTATCAAACCTTTTCAGATATCAAAGAAAAGAAATTTGATGGTTTGATAATCACAGGTGCCCCTGTAGAGAAATTAGAATTTATAGAGGTGAATTACTGGTCTGAGTTGAAGGATATAATGGAATGGAGTAAACACAATGTTTATTCAACTCTTCACATCTGTTGGGGCGCCCAGGCCGGGTTATTTTATCATTATGGAGTAAAGAAAAAGGAGACTGATAAAAAAGTATCCGGTATTTATAAACATATCGTAAACAATAAACACGCTGATCTTGTCAGGGGTTTTGATGATATTTTCTATGCACCTCATTCAAGGCATACAGAAATATCCAGAGAAGATATATTGGCGCATGATTCACTGGAACTCCTGTCAGAATCAAGCGAAGCAGGGGTATATATAGTTTCCAGTAAAAATGGACGTCAGGTATTTGTAACCGGTCACCCTGAGTATGATCGTCATACTTTAAGGGGAGAGTATGAACGCGACAGGGAAAAGGGCCTGGAAATAGAAGCCCCTCAGAATTATTTTCCTGATAATAATCCTGAGATGGAGCCTGTTTTAAATTGGCGGAGTCATGCAAGTTTACTATACAGTAACTGGTTGAATTACTATGTTTACCAGGTAACACCATATGATATTAAGTCGATCCACTAAAACCTACTATTACTTATAAATTAATGAGTAATGGAAATAATATAATTATCAAATTGATATATTTGTAAAAATATTTGCTTTATCATTTTAAAGATGTATAATAAAGTGAGAAGATAGTGAATCAAGAATGTTCTAAATAGGAGTGTGATTAAGTGAATTTTCCTAAACTTAAAATAGGAAGTCTGGAACCAGAATACCCTATTGTTCAGGGTGGTATGGCGATTAAAGTTTCTATGGCAAAGTTGGCAAGCGCTGTTGCCAGCGAAGGAGGTATCGGAGTTATAGGTGCTTCTGCATTAGATAGAGAAGAATTAGAAAAGGAAATTGAAACTGCCCGGAGTCAGACAGATGGAATACTTGGGGTAAATATTATGTATGCTTTTACAGGCTTCATGGATATATTGAAGACATCTATTGAATCTGGAATAGATTTAGTAATTTCGGGTGCGGGTTTTTCCCGGGATATGTTTGGCATAGGTGAAAAATTTGATGTACCGATTGTTCCTATAGTGTCCTCGCTGAAACTAGCCAGAATATCTGAGAAATTGGGTGCAACAGCAGTAATTGTGGAAGGTGGTAATGCTGGTGGACATCTCGGTACTGACAAGGACAGTTGGGATATAGTGAAAAAGATAAAGGAAAAAATAAAAATACCTGTAATTGCTGCTGGTGATATTGTTTCTAATCAAGATATTGAAAAAATGATTAATATGGGTGTAGACGGTATTCAGATGGGTACAAGGTTTCTGGCGTCTCTTGAAGCTGATGTTTCGTATTATTTTAAGGAACTTTTAGTTAAAGCAGGTAAATCAGATGTGGTTAAAATAATGAGCTCAGCTGGTCTGCCGGCTAATGCTATAAAAACAATATTCAGTGAACTCGTACTTCAGGGAAAGGCCCCGGCTCCAGAGAATTGTACTGATTGTTTAAAACACTGTAATAGAAAATTCTGTATCAAAGATGCTTTAATAAGAGCCCGGGAAGGTGACAGGGAACGTGGTATATTTTTTACAGGTGCAGGAGTTGAGAAGATTAAAGATATAGTATCTGTAAAGGAGATATTTGAGAGGATAAAAAACTATAGTTCTGTCAAGGAAGTTGTCTGCTGAAAAATCTCACGATTTTTCATTAAGGTAATATGTCTTATACAAGATACGGATAATAGTTATTATTTCATTAATAATAGCTATAATTATATTACCTGGATACGGGCAATTATGGCTGAAGGCTAATTTGAAAAACGATATTGTAAATATGATATAGAAAAACTAAGGTGTAAGATATAAAACAGAATATGGTAAGTGCTTTACATGCTTTACTATTACAAATACATTCTCTGTATATTATTAGTATAATTATAAGCAGTGGAATAATTATTAGTTTAATTGTGCTGAAAGAATTATTTTTAAGGGCATAATTCATCAGGGGGTTTATTTCAGTTGCTCCGGATTGTAATAAATTAATTGTGCTGTAATAATCAAATATATTAAACAGGAAAATCAACAGGAAAACAATGGTCATTGAAATAACCTCTTTTTTTAGTTATTTAATCATAACTTAGTTTTAAAACTAACTAAAGCGTTTAACCTTTTTTGTAGTTATATTTAAGATACTATTATTGAATTATTTAAAAATATTCTTTCTTTTATAATATGTAACTTCAGCATATATAATTCGTCATTTAAAGATAGTAAAAGCAAGGATTATATGTATAATTACTTGTCTTTGTGAATAGTTTTGCATTAACAATTTGCATTAATGAATGATATATGTTAGAATATATTTGTTACTTATAATTAAATAATGTTAGTTTAGAAACCTTGTACTGGGGTTTAGTGGCTTGAACAATTAGCTAGATATGCTCACATACAGGGTAAGCTAACATCTATTAGAATATAACTGGTAGGTGCTGGCTTTTTTCATATGTATATATTAGAAAAGTATGATATTAAAAAATGTATAATTTTAATTTGAAAAAAAGAGAAGAAAGAAGGGATAAGAAATAAAATGATATTAAATGAAAAATCAAGTAATATTAATCTGCCGGAAGAAGTAGTCGATCTTTTGAAATCATGTCCTAATTATATTGTAGCGAATAACATAGAAGATTTAGTCGATTTATCCTGCAGAGATGCAGAAAACGGTTCTCAGGAAGTCAAGTATGATGTTCCTGGTAAAGGTGAGGTTACAGAAGCTATAGTCTGTCGGGTACGTAATGGTATCTCTGCTAACTATGTAGAATCATATATGCGCCGTCGTGATCCCAATTGTATGCTGATTGCAGATAATTTGCCGACAGATAAAGTTAGATACAGAGATAGATTTAATGAGAACTTTGATAAAGTCAGAGAGGAAACCTTTGAATGGTTGAAGAACCAGGAACTCTGTTTATTTTTCTTTGAAACTGGTCCTTCCGGCCTGGGAATAAATGCTATGGCAATTGCCCCTGCCAACGCAGGATTTTTTGCCCTGGGCTTAGCATTATTACAGGGTATTGTTGATACAACTAAACTAACAGAAGAATTTGAGCCAGAGGCATTTATTTATGTAGCACCACCTTTTAGACATACACACTATGATGGCAAACAAATAGTTGTTCATAACCGACTTGAAGATAAATATGAAATGTTTGCATATAATCTTTATCCTGGTCCAAGTGCCAAAAAAGGTGTCTATGGAATGTTGATCAACCAGGGTGTAGAAGAAGACTGGGTAACCCTACATTGCTCCGCTGTGCAGGTTGTAACCCCTTATGGTAATAAAGTAAATATTTCACACGAAGGTGCCAGTGGAGGCGGTAAGAGTGAAATGTTGGAAGATATGCACCGTGAAAGAAGTGGAAGATTGCTTCTTGGTACTAATCTAGTCACTGATGAGAAGTTGTATCTGACTTTACCACAGGGTTGTGGACTTCGTCCTATGACAGATGATATGGCTGTTTGTCACAACTCGTTACAGAAGGATAATGGGAAATTAACTTTAATGGATGCAGAAAACTCATGGTTTGTCAGGGTTAATCATATTGATAAGTATGGTACTGAACCGAGTCTGGAATATGTTACTTCCAGGCCCAGTAAGCCCTTATTATTCCTGAATATTGATGCAGCACCAAATAGTACTGCGCTTATCTGGGAACATATCGAAGATGAGCCAGGAGTTCCATGTCCAAATCCAAGAGTAGTAATACCACGTGAGATTGTTCCTGATGTACTAAAAGAACCTCTAACAATTGATATCAGGAGTTTCGGTGTAAGGGTTCCACCATGTACCAGGGAAAACCCAACATATGGAATTATGGGATTATTCCATGTACTTCCACCAGCACTTGCCTGGTTATGGAGATTGGTTGCCCCAAGGGGTCATGGTAACCCCAGTATCATAACCGAGAATGCTATGAGTTCAGAGGGTGTAGGTTCGTACTGGCCGTTTGCTACAGGAAGAAAGGTTGATCAGGCCAATCTCCTGTTGAAACAGATACTGGACACTCCAAAGGTCCGTTATATCCTGTGTCCAAATCAGCATATTGGAGCCTGGAAGGTTGGTTTTATGCCAGAGTGGATAGCGCGTGAGTACTTAGCTCGTAGAGGGGGAGCCTGGTTTACTGATGATCAACTAACAGCAGCTCGTCTACCATTACTGGGCTATGCCCTTAAAGAGCTTCTGGTAGAGGGTCAGCGTATGGAAAGAGAGTTTCTACAGGTTCATCGTCAGCCAGAGGTAGGAGTCGAAGCCTATGATACAGGTGGTAAATTATTATTAGATTTCTTCAAAGAATGTTTACATCAATACCTTGTTGAAGACCTATCTCCACTGGGAAGAGAAATAATTGAATGTTGTTTAGATGATGGTAATCTTGAAGACTACCGCTCATTAATAGATGGAGAACCTATTATCAAAGAGAAATAGTTTAACGCAAATTGAATAGATAATAAAAGAGGGGGCTTGTTAAGCTCCCTCTTTTTCAGGGGTAATCTGTTGGGTATATATATATATATGACTAATAATAATAATTGTGTAGGATACAGACTATATTTTTCATCTATATTGATTAAAAAACAGTAATAAGATAAAATAATAGCAGGAAAGTAAAAATATTTGTTGAAATTATTATAGACATTTGACTATAATATTATTAACTATATTATTTGAGGAGGATTACAAATGAAAAAACAAAACCTACAGGAAGACATCTCACAATTAGCTGCAGTTCTGGAAGATAAAGACTTTTCCTCTATAAATGCTGTTATCGGCGTAGATGGATTTGTAGATGAGATTATCCATGTGGTTGATACCAGAGAAACCGTTGAAGACTACACCAGATTAAAAACCATTAATTCTTTTGGAGAAAGGATTTTGAAGGCGGCAGGTCTCAGTACAAATATTGAATTAGTACCAGTCCAGGTAAAACTTGGTGGTAATGGGCCAATTTTGGCAAACGCTCTTGTTGAGTACGGTAATAATGTTACATATGTTGGAGCACTGGGAAATCCCAGTATACATCCTGTATTTAGGGATATGGCTGATCGATGTACCGAGATTATATCTGTAGCTAATCCTGGACACACTGATGCTGTAGAGTTTGAAGATGGCAAGCTTATGTTGGGGAAACTGGAATCGTTGAAAGATATTAACTGGGATAATATTAAAAAGCAGATTGATATAGAAGAAATGGCTGAGCTACTTGACAGTACAGATCTACTGGGATTGGAAAACTGGACAATGGTTCCATTCATGAATGGTATCTGGGAAGGCTTAATTGAAGAGGTGTTCCCATTAATGAAAGATGGGGAAAAGAGGAGAATTGCATTTTTCGATCTTGCTGATCCGGAGAAACGTACAAATGAGGCTATAAAAGAGGCATTAAATATTCTGGAAAGATTTAGTCCACAATTTAATGTAATACTTGGTCTCAACAAAAAAGAAGCAATTGAAATTGCAGAGGTGCTTGGGATAAAAGTCAAAAATCTGGCTACTGGAGATGTGGATTTAGAAGAGTTGACAACTAAAGTAGCAGAAGAATTGGATATATATTGTCTGGTTGTTCATCCTGTAGATAGGGCAAGCGCATACTGTGATGGTGAATACTTTGAGACAGTTGGGCCTTATACGCCGAATCCTAAGTTGACTACAGGTGCAGGAGATAATTTTAATGCAGGTTTCTGTCTCGCTCAGTCCCTGGGATTACCGGTTCAGCTTTCACTTGTTATGGGTACAGCTACATCTGGATTTTATGTAAGAAATGCCAAAAGTCCAACGAAAGAAGGGATACTGGAATTTCTTGATTCCTGGAGTAGTGAAACAGCATAAACTGGCAAAAGGGATTAATTGGAATGGTTAAATATATAATGATTTAAATATAAATATAAAATCAATTAGCCGGATAGTATAAATATTGCTATCCGGTTTCACTGGTTTCTTGCCTACAAAATCAAAAAGTATACATGAATATTAGAAAACTACGTAATGGTACACACAAACTAAATAATTGTGCATGAAAATTGAAATGTTACATACGGGTTATAAGAGCTTTAAATAGCACATTGATCAAAGTACCTTTTCCAGGATGTGATTCTATCTTTATTTCACCACCATTTTGTTCACTTCTTAATCTAATATTTCTTAGACCGTTTCCTTCTGTATAATTATCACAATCAAAACCTTTACCATTATCTTGAATGGTTAGGATTATTTTCCTTTCCTCACTTTTTATTCCTTCTTGATTTTTTTTGAGGGAGACTGAGACAATATCCGCATCTGAATGTTTTTGAATATTTGTTAGTGCTTCCTGTACAATTCGGTAGATAGCTACTTCCTGCTCGGGGGTAAGTTCTTCTATTTCCTCTATTTCCTGAGTAAGCTCAATTTGTTGACGTTTTGAGAATAGGTCGAGAAGAAGAACAAGTGCCTTATATAGCCCCTTATCTTCGAGAAGAACTGGTTTAAGTTCAAGAATCATAGAACGGAGTTCTCCTAATGTTACCTCGGCTGTTGTTTCCAGGTGTTCTATTATTTTTTTCAATTGTTCGATGTCTATTTTATCTTTCTGAAGATAATTTTGGAGTGATTTTGTTGAATATATAATACCATGGATACCCTGTGATATAGAATCGTGTAATTCTCTTGCCATTCGATTTCGTTCTTCAGTTATAAAGAGATTTTTGCTGGCTTCCTGTAGAATCTCATCTTTTTCAGTAAGCTCTTCAAGATACCTGTTTTCCAGTTCCAGAATAAGCATTTTTTTCTTTGTTTTCCATGAGTTATATTCCAGAATCATTACTATGACTCCAAAAAAGCAACCTATCAGTACTCCATACAAAAGGTTGTTGTTTAATAAGAATATTAACGTGAGGTCTGAGTCATACAAAGAAATTACTGTAAATGTGATAAGTATTGAAATGATTAGTACCAATGTGAAAACTAGTATACTTCTTAATATATTATTTTTTAGGCCACTTTTCCTCATATACCTGTCGAAAAAATTTCCCATTATTCCAGCAATGCCCGCTACACTCCCACATAATAAAGGTATTATATAGATGAATGGATCTGGGTCTGGTTGATAAATAAAAGAGATTATTATAAAAAGTAGGCCGAATCCTGTACCAAACAAACTACTTATAAAAAAACTTTTTTTATAACCAGTAGAGTTTTCTATTTCCTCTATCTTTTGATTATAATTTGTATATTTGTTCTCCTTATATTCATCCATTATACTTCACTCCTGACTTAATCAATTAATCAGTCCCTTTTTCATAGCATAGATTGCTGCCTCTGTACGACTATTAACCTGCAGTTTGGAAAAGATATTGGACAGATGTGTTTTGATAGTTTTTTCACTCAATATTAATTCTTCAGCTATAGCTTTATTGGATAAGCCCTGTCCCAGATGTTGTAATACCTCAAGTTCTCTTTCGGTCAAGGACTCCATTAAATTTTGATTTGCATCTTTATTATCTTTGATGTTTCTTTCTCTATTGTCTTGTGTCTTATTCTGAGTAGTATCATTTGATTGACTCGATAATTTATATAATATCTCTCCTGTTATCTCTGAGCCAAAATAGTTACCTCCAGCTGCAACTGCTCTGATGGCTGCCATCAGTTCTTCAGGCTGTGCATCTTTAAGTATGTAACCAGCAGCCCCTGCCTGTAAAGCATTATATACTTTATCCCAGCTATTAAAACTGGTTAGGATAAGTATCTTAATTTCAGGATTAATATCTAATATTTGTTTAGTAGCATCTATCCCATCTATATCAGGCATCTGTAAATCCATCAAAATAACATCAAATGTTCTTTCATTAAGAAGCGAAACTGCTTCCCGACCATCATCTACTTCAGCGGTAATATTTATATCCTCAATGGGTTCAAGGTATAAGCAGATTCCCTGCCTGAAGAAAGGGTGGTCATCCACTATTAGTACATTAATTTTTTCATTATCATAATCCTTTTTAATAGACATTCTATCACCAACCTTGTGGGAAAACTTTTAAATCATTCTTTTTTCTATTTGTCGTTGTTTACTATAAGTTATCCTTTAGTATTTATTATATCATTGATTAATTAGGCTTGTACAGTACAGTAAATCATCTAATATAAAGAAAAACTAACTACAAAATGTTTTGTAATTCATAATTATTTATAAATAAACAAAAGCTATATGCATAGCAGGACACTACAAAAAGGAGGAATTACACTATATATGTACAAAAGTTATGATAAATATGATTATGAGTTTGCTGTACTAGAAGAAGAGCTTAAGAAAGAAGAGTTTAAAACTGAAAAGTTTAAGGCTGGAGAAATGGCGGAAAATGTAGATTTAGATAAAGTACAGAGAAGTACTGACGATAAAATCAATGATATTACTTTGAGTGTGGAGGAACTGGTGGAAAAGGGTAAAAATGCATTAAAAAAAATGATTAATTTAGACCAGGACCAGGTCAATCATATAGTAAAGGAGATGGCCCTGGCCGGACTGGCGAATCATATGAGACTGGCTAAACTTGCTGTTGAGGAAACTGAAAAGGGTGTATATGAAGATAAGATTATTAAAAATCTTTTCGCTACTGAATATATTTATCACAGTATTAAGTACATAAAGACTGTTGGGGTTATTGATGAAAATCCAGAAGAAGATTACTACGAAATTGCAGAACCTGTAGGGGTTGTTGCAGGTATTACTCCTGTGACTAACCCTACATCGACCACCCTGTTCAAATGCCTGATTGCTATCAAGGCAAGAAATCCAATAATATTTGCTTTTCATCCGGCTTCACAGCAGTGCAGTGTTGAGTCTGCAAGGGTAATGAAAGAGGCAGCAGTGAAGGCAGGTGCGCCTGAGGATTGTATTCAGTGGATTGAAGAACCGTCAATTGAAGCAACTCAGGCTTTGATGAAAAATGATGGAATTTCTCTAATACTTGCTACGGGTGGTTCTTCTATGGTAAAGGCAGCCTATAGCGCTGGAAAACCTGCCCTGGGTGTAGGACCAGGGAATGTTCCCTGTTATATTGAGAAGACTGCAGATATTAAGAGAGCAGTAACTGATCTGATACTCTCTAAGTCCTTTGACAATGGGATGATCTGTGCCTCTGAACAGGCCGTAATAATTGATGAAGAGATATATGATGAGGTAACTTCATACATGCAGAAACACGGCTGCTATTTTGCAAAGGGTGATGAGAAGAAGAGGGTAGAAGATATTGCCATAAATATGGAAAAGAGATCAATGAATCCTGAAATTGTAGGTCAGTCTGCCTATGCCATTGCGAGTATGGCAGGGATAAATGTATCGGAAGACACCAAAATACTGGTAGTAGAAATAGAGGGTGTAGGGCCTGACTATCCACTTTCAAGAGAGAAGTTAAGTCCGATATTGGCATGTTTTAAGGTAAGAGGAGTGGAAGAGGGGATTCAGCGTGCTGTTGAAATGGTGAAGTTTGGCGGATCTGGGCATTCGGCGGTTATACATTCGACTGATGAAACAGTGATTGAGCAGTTTGCAGAACGAGTAAATACTGGACGGCTTATAACCAACCAGCCTTCCAGTCATGGTGCTATTGGTGATTTATATAATACAACTATGCCGTCATTAACACTGGGGTGTGGTTCTTTTGGACGCAATAGTACCACAGCAAACATTACTGCAGTTAATCTGATTAATAAGAAAAGGGTGGCAAAGAGAAGGTATAATATGCAGTGGATCAAGATACCCGAAAAAATATATTTCCAGTCTGGTTCAATACAGTATCTCTCAAAGATGCCTGACATTTCACGGGCATTTATAGTAACGGACCCGACTATGATAGAATATGGATATGTCAATAAAGCACTCTATCATCTCAGAAAAAGGGATGGTAGAAATTATGTAAATTCAGAGATATTTGATGCGGTTGAACCTGACCCAACAGTGCAAACAGTCAGGGCCGGCGTAGAAGCTATAAATAGTTTTAAACCAGATGTGATTATTGCTCTTGGCGGAGGTTCTGTCATTGATGCTGCCAAGGCTATGTGGTTATTTTATGAGCATCCTGAAACAGATTTTGATGACCTCCGGATGAAGTTTATGGATATAAGAAAAAGAGTTTTTAAATATCCTACCCTGGGTAATAAGGCCAAACTGGTAGCAATACCAACAACTTCCGGTACAGGCTCAGAAGTGACCTCATTTACTGTTATCACTGATCCAGAAAATGAAACCAAATATCCACTGGCAGACTATGAGTTGACACCAGATGTAGCAATTATTGACCCTGAATTTGTACAGACTCTTCCAGCCAGTGTGACAGCTGACACTGGACTCGATGTTCTGACTCATGCCATTGAGGCCTATGTTTCAGTAATGGCCTCAGACTATACTGATGGTCTGGCAATGAAAGCAATTCAACTCTGTTTTGATTATCTACCCAGGGCATACAGAAATGGTGAAGATAAAGAGGCCAGAGAAAAGATGCACAATGCCTCAACAATAGCAGGTATGGCCTTCACTAATGCTTTCCTGGGGATCAATCATAGTCTTGCTCATAAGCTTGGTGGTGAGTTTCACATTCCACACGGTAGGGCCAATGCAATACTCTTACCACATGTTATAAAGTATAATGCCTCGAAGCCCAGTAAGTTTAATTCATTTCCTAAGTATGAGTACTATATAGCCGATGAAAAATATTCTGAGATTGTTAAGTATCTCGGTTTGCCCTGTGGTAGTTCAGAAGAGAATATAGAATGTTTAATCAATCATATTAAAGAATTATGCCAGGAATTAGACATGCCCATGTCGATAAGGGAATGTGGGATAAGCGAAGAGGAATTTATGAATGCTGTTGACGAACTGGCAGACAAGGCTTTTGAAGACCAGTGCACCACAGCAAATCCCCGTATGCCTCTGGTAAAGGAGTTGAAGGAATTATATATTAGGGCATATCAGGGGTATCAGCCTTAAATGACCATATTTAATTATTAATATCTCAACTTTCGGAGATGATATATATGCTTAGAGCCAGGTTAGCCATAACTTCACTCACGGAAAAAAGCTAATTCCCCATTCCTCTTCCAGGCTATAAATAACAAAATAAACTCACTTCGCTTCGCTACGTTCAAACAGGATTTTGTTAACCATTTATAGCCTTCCATGCGGGATGGGAGCTTTTTATAACGTTCATTCAGTAAATGGCTAACCTGGTAAATTTAAGAACTCCGAAAGTTGTATTAATATATTTTAGATATATTTCAACCTGAAAAAGGAGTCTCCGTGAGGGGACTCCTTCTAATATCTAATGCATTGTTGTTTAATATTAGATATTTATTATTATTAAGTGCTTAAAATTTTTATATCGGATTCTATTGCTTCTTTAATGATTGAAAAATGTTTATCCAGTGTAAACAGACTGCAATTATTATTTACAGCTACAGTGAAAATGATTAAGTCGGGTAGAGGGACTGTAATTCCTTTTCTACGGAGGATATTTCCAAGATTGCCTGCATCTAGCCAGTCCTCATCAGTAATTCGAAGTTTTGCCAATCCATTTATACACATAGTAAATCTGCCTTTTTCTTTTTTTGTTTTTATTCCCTGAATCAGTTCAGTGAGAATTGGACCAGTTATAAAAACTTCATAATCATTATTATTTTGAATTATATCATGTACAGCCTTATTGCCTTTGAAATATTCAATCCACATAGAAGTATCTATAAGTATATTGTTCATCGTTCTTTCTCCCTGGTTTCATAAATAGCTTTTTCATCAAATTCGACTTTTCCAACTAATTCTTTTAACTGTTCAAGTTTCTTTTGTTTTAATGCATCTTTAAGTGCAAGTTCAATGCTTTTAGATCTAGAGTTTGTCTTATAAATAGCTTCTGTCTCTTTTATGATGTCATCAGGTATATTAATTGTCGTTCTCATAATAACACCTCCGAATAATATGTATTAATATTAATCTTGTATCAATATTATATTCATAGATTTGAATAATGTCAAGTATTATATTATCTATTAATTGGGTTAAAATGTTCTTTAGATAAGCTTTTAAAAGGAATGAAGGAAAATCTGTGGATTAGTAGAAATAGTAAATAATAACATTTGGTTAGAGTGAGGTGATACTATTGTTATATCTGGAATATATGAAAAAGGCGTTTCAACAGAGGTTTGCTTATCGGGTCAATTTTTTTGTCTCTAGCATTGGCAACTTTCTCTGGATTTTTATACAGGTAAGTGTCTGGCAGGCGCTTTTTGAGCACAATGCCACTGTAGAGGGTATCAGCCTGACAGATATGATTAGCTTTGTTATATTAAACCTTTTTATCACTTCACTTTCACGAACCAACTTAGGTGTCAGACTGGGTGAAAGAATAAATTCAGGCCAGATAGTCAATGACTTTATAAAACCTATCAATATAAAATACTTTTTGTTTTCAGAGGATTTTGGAGGGAAATTATTTAACCTAATTTTTACTGTCATACCCACAGTCACAATAGCATCTTATTTCTGGGGGTTTTCACTACCTGTTTTAAATATTAACTTAATACTATTCCTTATAACAGTAATTAATGGGTTAATTATTAGTTATAATCTATCTTTCATTTTTGGCCTCTTTGCATTCTGGTTAAAAGACTCCTGGTATGTAGATTGGTACTTAAGGGCTTTAACAAAACTCTTTGGGGGTACTCTGGTACCGCTCTGGTTTTATCCGGACTTATTATATAAAATAAGCAAAGTTCTACCACTTCGTTTAATTGTCTTTGAACCAATAAATATCTATCTGGACAAGATTTCCTATCAACAAGCAGTTGATGTTATATATCAACAGTTAATCTGGATTGTAGTTCTGCTTGTAATCGAGAAACTTGTCTGGAAACTGGCTCAGAAAAAAATAACTATCTTTGGGGGATAAGTATGTATTATATTAGTCTTTATATAGAGTTTGTTAAAATTAGAGTACAATCTATAGCAGAGTACAGAGGTTCTTTCATCTCAGGTGCAGTTGCCCAGTTTATCTCATATGGAGCAGATTTTCTAATAATCTGGATAATGATAAATCAGTTTAAGACTATAGGAAGTTGGGGTCCTTATGAAGTGATGCTTCTATATGCAATAAATCTTTTTTCATATGGAGTAGCTGGTTTTTTCTTTTTTAATCTTTCCAGAGAACTTCCTTATATGATCCGGAGAGGAGAGTTTGATGAAGTAATGACCCGCCCTCTTAATAGCCTTTTGTATTTAATAACCCGTAGCTTCAATACAGCCTATGTCAGTCATCTTACACTATCGTTAATTACAATTATTATTTGTTCATATCATTTGAATATTGAAATAAACCTTTGGAGTATTATTGTGCTGGCAATAATTATTGTCAGTGGGGCTTTAATACAGGGATCTGGGTTTTTAATGACAACAATACCAGTTTTCTGGTTTGTAGATAATAGCGGTTTTATCGGAATTTTGTTCTGGAATCTGAAAGAGTTTGTCAGGTATCCATTATCAATTTATAATAGGGCAGTCCAGATATTACTTACACTGATAATTCCCTATGGATTTATAAGTTTCTATCCAGCCCAGTATTTTTTGGGGAAAGAGGATTATCTCTCTTTTCATCCATATATTCAATATCTTTCACCACTGGTAGGGATTCTCCTGATGGGTATTGCTGTTATTTTCTGGCATGTTGCTATCAATCATTATAAAAGTACAGGTTCCTGAGAAAAGTACACATTCCAGAGAAAAGTACAGATTTCAGAAATGAGAGCACTAGGTCAGTTTTTTATGATGAAATGTAAATAGTATATGTATTATGGTTAAAAAGAAACTGACTGATTATCAAGAAAGGGGTGATATAGTTGGCATTTATTGAGGTAGAGCATTTGTCAAAATATTTTAAGGTTTACAGCAGAGAAAAGGGATTATTGAATTCCTTTAAATCTCTCTTTAAAAGGGAATATCAGCTGAAAAAGGCTGTAGATGATATATCGTTTTCTATTGAAAAAGGTGAACTGGTAGGATATATAGGGCCAAATGGTGCCGGTAAATCAACAACGATAAAAACACTGGCAGGGATTCTTCTGCCAACAGTAGGGCAGGTGAAAGTCAATGGTATGATTCCCTATAAAAACCGTAAAGAAAATTCTATGAATATGGGTGTGGTTTTTGGACAGCGTTCACAATTGTACTGGGATTTGCCTATGGAAGAGACCTTTGATTTATTTAAAAAAATGTATAAAATAGAAGAGAAGGTTTTTAAAAGAAACCTGGATTTTTATGTTGACTTACTACAGATGGGTGATTTTCTGAGGAAACCAGTCAGGACTTTGAGCCTGGGCCAGAAGATGAGGGCTAATCTGGCTTCCGCTTTGCTGCATGATCCTGATGTTCTTTACCTAGATGAACCTACAATAGGGCTTGATGTTGTAGTAAAGAATAAGATCAGGAATTTTATAAGAGAGATTAATAGAGAGAAAAATACTACAGTTATTTTAACTACCCATGATATGGATGACATTGAACATATCTGTGATAGATTAATTATGATTGATCATGGTAAGATACTTTATGATGGGTCATTAACTGAATTTAAAAATAGCTATGGTAAAGAATACACAGTAATGGTACAGTTTAATGAATATGATATAAATATAACTGATAAAAGACTAAATGTTATAAAAGATGAAGGACAGGTTAAGTGGATTTCTTTTCTGATAGATGACTTGTCAGTGGCTGAAGCAGTTACACAACTTACCAGGAAGTATGATATTATAGATTTGAGTATTAAAGAGCCCGAAACAGAAGAACTTGTTAGAAAGATCTATGAAAGAGTAGAAAGTAATCAAATTACATAAAAAAAAGGAGGTATAGATTAATGGAGAAAGATAGTATATTATCTATCAGAAACTTAAGAAAGAGTTATAGTTCTACCCGGGTATTAAAAGGTATTGACCTTGATGTAAATGCTGGAGAGATAATTGGGTATATAGGACCAAATGGTGCCGGGAAAAGTACAACTGTGAAAATCATGCTGGGAATAATTGAGGATTATGAAGGTGAAGTAAAGGTCTTTGGTGAGGATATCTCTAACGGAAATATCCATTATAAAAAGAGAATCGGCTATGTGCCTGAAGTAGGGGAAGTGTATGAAAGTTTGTCAGCATATGAATATTTGACTTTCCTGGGACAGGTATACGGAATGGAACTGGATGAGGCAGATGAAAAGGCACAGAGATTAATGAAGTCCTTTGATATTGAGGACAACTATCACTCACAGATATCTTCATATTCTAAAGGGATGAAACAGAAAGTACTTATAATAGCCAGTATCTTACATAACCCGGATATTCTTTTTCTAGATGAACCCCTCAGTGGGCTTGATGCAAATAGTGTGATGGTTTTCAAAGAAATGTTAAATCAGTTCGCAGCTGGTGGCAAAACTATATTTTATTGCTCACATATAATGGAGGTAGTAGAGAAGATCAGTGACCGTATTTTACTTATTGATAATGGAAAAATAGTTGCTGACGGAAGTTTTGAGGAATTAAAAGCTATGAGCCGTCAGGGGTCACTGGAGGATATATTTAATAAGATTACAGGGTTTGACAAACACAAAGAGATAGCATCTGACATTATTTCAATAATTGAGGATGTGAAATAGGATGAAGAACTACAGATCATTACGCATTCTGGATCGTCTGCAATGCTTGTTTAGTTTTATGGATATAGACTATCCATTAATGAGGCAGATACTTCAATTAAAGCTTACAATGGATAGACGAAGGTCATCAACTTTAGTAAATGTAAATAAAAAAGATATCAAAAAAGATAAAGATAAGGATAACGATAAGGATAAGGATAAGGATAAAGATAAGGATAAGAAAGACCCCTTCAGGACAACATTATTAATTTATGGATTCTATGGTTTAATGTTCCTGGCCATTTTCTTTATACCTACTTCTATATTCTTCAGGATGACTTTCATATTTGCTATCTTTATATTTATGATAACATCTATAATGATTTCTGATTTTTCCTCAGTTCTGCTTGATATAAAGGACAGGGATATTTTGTTATCAAGACCCATTGATGCCAAAACAGTAAATACCGCAAAAATAGTCCATATCTTTATTTATCTCTTTATGATCAGTATAGCCTTTATAATACCAACGTTAATTGCAGGAATTATAAGTGAAGGAGTGATTTTCTCTATAATTCTTCTGTTGGAGCTGTTTTTTGTTTTAGCTCTTATTATATTTCTTACCTCATTTTTATATGGATTTATTCTTAAATTCTTTGATGGGGAGAAACTTAAAAATATCATTAATTATATTCAAATTGGTATATCTATCATGCTTCCTATCAGTTATCAGTTTGTGGGAGAGATGTTTGAGGTCATTGACCAGCAAATTGTCTTTAATATAGACTGGTGGATGTATCTTTTACCACCTGCCTGGTTTGCCGCACCATTCCAATTAATACTGGAGAAGGACTTTTCCGATCCTTATCTATTAATGACATTCTTAGGAGTAATTGTTCCGATAATTGGTTTATGTATATATAATCAGATAATAGTTCCCTTTTTTGAAAGAAATCTTTCAAAATTAAAAAATAGTTCATCAAAAAAGCCGGGTGTCTCTATCTTCATTGACAAGTTAATTTTAAAAACAAGTAGACTAATTTGTACAGGCAGAAAAGAAAATATATTACTACATTTCTTTAAAAATATTTTATCCAGGGATAGAAGGCTAAAGCTTTCGGTTTATCCGATAATAGCTTTTGGGGTGGTATTTCCCTTTATATTTTTGAAAGATCAGATTGATTTTACTTCTTTTACAGAATCAATAAAAAATTTGTCATCAGGTATGAATTATTTGTGGCTGTATATGTCTGTTATATTTCTGCCGACATTGGTCTCTCTAATGTCCTATAGTGATAATTACGAAGGGGCCTGGATTTATAAAGTAATACCTGTGGAGGATTTTTCGATTATAAATAAAGCAAGGATTAAAGTTGTATTATTTAAATACTGTATACCTGTTTTTCTATTTCTCGGCACTTTATATTTCTTGCTATATGGAGCTCCTTTTCTCGATGATTTTTTTCTGATGTTTATAAATCTTGTACTACTGACAGTACTTTTAAGTAGGAATCATCTTGACGAGCTGCCATTTTCTATGGAGATAAGTGCTGTTAACACTGCAAATAAATCAAAGCTACAGGGCTTCATGTCAATGCTGGCAGGAGGGTTACTGGCCGGGATACATGTTTTTCTAGTATATTTTCACTACCCCATTTACCTGAATATAATTAGTAGTATCCTGATAACTATAGGTTTATGGTATTGGACATTTTCCCCTTATAAGCTTAGTCCAAATTAAGATATACCCTGAGAATTAAATAGAAGAACCACTGGTATTGTTATTTTTTACTTAAATGGGCAAAGCGTAATTATTAAGGATGTGAGCTAATAAATGAAGAACTATATATCATTAAGGATTCTAGACAGGTTTGAGGGCTTTTTTACAGGACTGGATTTAGACTATCAAATGTTGAGGAGAATTCTTCAGGTGAAGTTAGCAATGGATACCAGGCGTTCATCAATACTGAATCCAGGTAATAAAAAGGCAGGTAAGAACCTCTTTAGAACTACTATGTTTGTATATGGGGTTTATGGTTTGTTTATTCTTCTTTTTCTTTTCCTGCCATCAACATTATTTATAAGAATGTCAATCATCTTTTCTGTGTTCTTCTTTGTAATCACCTCTACAATGATATCTGACTTTAGTACAGTATTGTTAGATATCAAGGATAGAAATATACTCCTGTCCAGACCCATAAATTCAAAAACGGTTAGTTATTCCAGGATTATTCATGTTTTTATCTATCTTTCTATGATTTCAATGGCTTTTCTTTTGCCGGTAATGGTAGTTGGTGCTTTTAAGGAAGGTATATTATTTCCGCTACTACTCTTAGTGGAGATGTTTTTTATTATATCCTTTATTATATTCCTGACATCATTAGTATATGGATTGGTTCTTTATTTTACGGATGGGGAGAGGTTGAAGAACATAATTAACTATACACAGATTGGTCTGGTTATATTTCTGCCAATCTGTTATCAAATGATAAGTAACATATTTGAGGTATTCCAGAATAATATTTCTATTAAGCTATCTGCCTGGACATTTTTTTTACCACCATTGTGGTTTGCTGCACCCTTTCAAATAATACTTGAGGGTGGATATAATGAAAAGATTCTGGTATTTTCGTTTTTATCATTAGTAATTCCGCTACTCGGTTTGTTATTATATAATAGGTATATTTCAGTATTTTTTGAAAAAAAGCTGGTCAAATTATCTAATGCCACAAAAAAAACTAAGTCCTATAATTATTTCAGGGATAGGGTTACTTTTAGCTTAACTACTATATTTGGAGGGACATATCAGGAAAACGTCTTTTTGAGATTTATAAGGAAAAATTTAGCAGCGGAAAGAATGTTGAGGCTTTTTATCTATCCCATTATTGTCTTTTCCTTCATATTCCCATTCTTACTACTTAGTAGAATGATAGATATCAGGTCTTTTATTGCTTCATTAAGCCATCTATCAAAGACTAATTATTATATGTGGTTTTATAGCACAGTTATCTTTCTCCCAACACTTACGACGGTTTTAACATATAGTAGTAATTATAAGGGGGCATGGTTATACAGTTTTCTCCCAATCGAGGATTACTCAATTCTAAATAGGGCCAGGGTTAAAGCTGTCTTATATAAGTATTGTCTGCCGATTTTTATAATTATAGGTTTCATTTTTACAATAATTTTTGGCTTTAAGATAATTGACGACTTGCTGTTAATGGCTTTAAACTTGATATTCTTAACTGTTTTGTTAACGATCATCACTGGCAGAGATCTCCCTTTTTCATATGAATTATCAGTCCAGACAAAACTATCTAAAACCACCCTTTTATTAATATTATCATCTCTGGTGGGTGGACTCCTGGCCTGGCTGCATTTAAACATAATTAATAATGGCTATTATATCTGGTTTAATATTATTATAATGGTATTTATTATTGCTCTTATATGGAAGTATGCATTCAAGAGAGATAAAAGTTGGAAGTAAAAGGTATGTGGTGATATTACCGGAAAGGGATCACAATATATGACATGTATGACATTTGAAGTATAGCCAAAGGTTTGATACAATTATTATAAACAGTAATAATTATTGTTATTAAACTAATGATCATTTAAAGGAGATGATTGATTTGGCTAATAATGGTGAGCTTGATACTGGTGATGGTAATACCCTGGTACAACAAGCAAAATGGATTAAACAGCGGAAGAAATTTGGAACTTTTTCTGCCGTATTTGTATCAACCTTATTAACTATTCTTGGTGTTATATTATTTCTCCGTGAAGGATGGGTAGTTGGTAATGCTGGACTGTTAGGAGCCTGGTTAGTTATACTGGCTTCCTTTACTATAACAGCCTGTACTGCCCTATCGCTTTCCTCAATAACCACCAATATACGTATTGGGGCAGGGATCAATTATTCTGCAGCGGTCTTCGAGAAGTTTCCAGATTCTATATGATATGTGTACTTACAACCACTATTAAATTTAAAGTAAATAAAATTATGGGAAGTACAACTGTAGAAAATAAATCAAATTACAGCTGTTAAGCAGGAGTAAGTAATTATATGCAGAATAATTAATAACAGCAGAAAAATTAATATCATACGAAATATATGCTTATAATCAGGTTTTTCCTATCATATACAATATTTATTGAAGGAGTTTATAATAACCAAGGCTGAGGTATCAACTGGCTGGTAATTAAAAAATCATAAGATAATAGTAGTTACACTATTTAT
>JBKGXW010000013.1:0-42589 GCA_046546395.1 Halanaerobiales bacterium | reverse complement strand
GTAAAATGGAAGGAGGTTGGAAAATTTGAATATAACTGATCCCATTGCTGATATGTTGACCCGTATTCGTAATGCTAATAATACAAATAAAGATATTGTTAATATACCTGCCTCAAAAATTAAGATAAATATAGCTGATATTCTAAAAGAAGAAGGGTTTATATCTGAATATAAAATTGTAGATACCTATCCTCAGAACACTTTACGTATTTATCTTAAGTATGGTGAAAATAACGAGAAGGTAATCTCTGGACTTAAGAGAATCAGCAAACCTGGATTAAGGGTTTATGTAAAGAAAGATGAAATACCAAAGGTGCTGGGTGGTCTCGGAATTGCTATAATTTCAACATCTAATGGTATTCTTACAGATAAGTCTGCCAGGAATACTGGTCTTGGCGGAGAGGTACTTGCCTACGTATGGTAAAAGACTGGAGTTAAGAAGTTGGAGGTCGGAAGGCGGAAGTTAGAGTTCGGATGTTGGAGGTTGGAGAAAACCTTTAAAATACTAAGACCTAAAGATTTATATCTTACAACTAAGATCTTACAACTAAGATCTTACGACTAAGATCTTACGACTAAAACTTCTTTGAAGCCTCAACCACGAAAAAAGTATTAAACAATAATTAAATCTAGGCCAGTTGAAGCTGTGGTAAAACAAAATGGCTGATGGCCGTAAAATACCTGGGAAACATGGAGGTGAAATAATAATGTCACGTATCGGAAAATTACCTATTGAGATTCCAGATAAAGTTGATGTTAAGATTAACGGGAGTCAAGTAACTGTTAAAGGACCAAAAGGTGAATTAAGTCGTGAATTTGACCCTTCTATAAATATTGAGATTAAAGATGGAGAAATTCTTGTTACCAGAAATGGTGACACAAGAGATGAAAGATCACTACATGGTTTAACAAGGAGCCTTATTGAAAGCATGGTAATTGGTGTTACTGATGGTTTTGAGAAAAAATTAGAGATGGTTGGTGTAGGTTATAATGCCAGGGTGCAGGGTAAGAACCTTGTTCTAGAAGTTGGTTATTCCCATCCTGTTACTATTGAACCAGAAGGTAATATACAGTTTGAGGTTGAGAAAAACACCAATATATCTGTAAAAGGTATTGACAAACAATTGGTAGGTGCAATGGCTGCCAAAATACGTTCTGTCCGAGAGCCTGAACCATACAAAGGTAAGGGTATTAAATATGTTGATGAACACATTAGAAGAAAAGTCGGTAAAACCGGTTAATGGAAGGGAGTGAATGGTATGGATAAGAGAAGTAAAAGAAAAAGACGCCAACTACGTGTAAGAAATAAGGTTGTCGGGACTCCAGAAAGACCTAGAGTAAATGTTTCTCGCAGCCTAAAAAATATCTATGTGCAGATTATAGATGATCTTTCCGGCCATACCCTGGTTTCTGCATCGACCCTTGAACCGGCTATTAAAGATACAATTGATAATGGCGGTAATAAAGATGCAGCAAAAAAAGTCGGTGAAGTATTAGCTGAACGGGCTTTAGAAAAAGATATCAAAGACGTTGTATTTGATCGTGCTGGATATAAATACCATGGTAGGGTTAAAGAAGTAGCTGAAGCTTTACGTGAAAAGGGTTTAAATTTCTAAAAAGAAGGAGGCGAATCTATGAAAAATAATATCGATCCGGATAAATTAGAATTAGAAGAACGCGTTGTTAATATAAACAGGGTTGCCAAGGTTGTTAAAGGTGGACGCAATTTCAGTTTCAGTGCCCTTGTTGTTGTTGGTGACGGCGAAGGTCATGTGGGTGCAGGTATGGGTAAAGCAAATGAAGTACCTGAAGCTATTCGTAAAGGTATTGATGATGCCAAGAAAAATATGATCAATGTGCCGATTGTTGAAACTACAATTCCACATGAAATTACTGGTCAATTTGGTGCCGGTTCTGTTCTCCTGAAACCAGCTGCTCCAGGTACAGGTGTTATCGCCGGTGGACCTGTCAGGGCGGTAGTTGAACTGGCTGGAATTAGTGATATTCTTACGAAATCCCTTGGTTCAACGAATCCTATTAATATGATAAATGCTACTATACAGGGACTTAAAGAACTTAAAAGAGTTGAAGAGGTAGCAAAATTAAGAGGAAAATCGGTAGAAGAACTACTAGAACAATAAGTGTAATATATTAAGGGGGTGGAATAGATGAAATTGCATGACTTAAAACCTGAAGAAGGCTCCAGAAAGAAACGTAGACGCAAGGGACGCGGTATGGGTTCAGGCCGGGGTTATACTTCAGGCCGTGGTGCTAATGGACAGAATGCCCGTTCTGGTGGAGGTGTCAGACCTACATTCGAAGGTGGGCAGACACCATTATTCAGACGTCTTCCTAAAAGGGGTTTTAATAATATATTTAAGAAAGATTTTAATGAAATTAATGTTTGTCAGTTAAATAGATTTAATCAGGATGAGGAAGTAACTATTGATAAATTAGTTGATTGTGGTCTTATCGATAATGTTGCTAAATCCGGTTTAAAAATTCTGGGTGATGGTGAAATCGATAAAGCTTTGGTGGTTAAAGCCAATGTTTTTACAAAGTCAGCCAAAGAGAAAATCGAAGCTGCTGGCGGAAAGGCAGAGGTGGTTTAAGTGTTATCAGCTTTGGGTAATGCTTTTAAAGTTAAAGAATTAAGGAAGAAAATACTGTTTGTACTGGCCATGATGGTTGTATATCGTATTGGTAGCTATATTCCTGTCCCGAATATAAATAGAGAGATATTACAGGATCTTCTGTTTCAAGGATCGGGTCAGAATATATTCAGGTTTCTTGATCTTTTTGCCGGGGGTGCTCTAGGTAATTTCACAATATTTGCGATGAGTATTTCTCCATATATTACTGCTTCCATTATAATTCAATTACTTGGTGGTGTAATTCCATATTTTGAGGAACTACAGCGTGAGGGAAATGAAGGAAGGAAGAAGCTCACACAATATACTAGATATAGTACAATAGTTCTTGCTTTAATTCAGGGTTTTGGAATTACTATGGGGATTAGAGGATCAATTATCAATCCTAATTTTTTCAATATAACTCTGATAGTAATTAGTTTAACTGCTGGTACCGCATTCCTGATGTGGCTTGGTGAGCAGATAACCGAAAAGGGAATTGGTAATGGTATTTCTATCATTATCTTCATATCCATTGTTGCCAGATTTCCTAGTGATATCTTGCTTACTGTTGAGAGGTTACAGACAGGCGCACTACCAATCTTGAGATTCGTTCTATTTATTGTTCTATCTTTAATAATTGTAACTGGAATTATATTTATCCAACTGGGAGAACGTAGAATTCCAGTACAATACTCAAAGAGGATTGTAGGTAGAAAGGTATATGGTGGACGTAGTACTCATATTCCACTTCGTATTAACCAGGCTGGTGTTATCCCAGTAATCTTTGCTTCATCTCTCTTGATGTTCCCATCGGTTATTGGTAAAGTAATCCCTATTGGATGGGTACAAAGTATCGCCGATCAGTTGGCTATGGGTAAGCCCTGGTATATGTTTTTCTATGCTGTCCTGATATTTTTCTTTACTTATTTCTGGACTGCTTTTACCTTTAATCCAGAAGAAGTTGCTGAAAACATGAAGAAATATGGAGGGTTTATTCCAGGAATCAGACCTGGAAAACAAACAGTTAATTACCTGGAAAAAGTGGTTGTCAGAGTAACTCTTGTAGGCGCTACTTTTCTGACAGTTATCTCACTTCTACCATTTTTTATGAATAGCATTACAGGAGTTCAGATTAGTTTTGGAGGTACATCACTGCTTATTATGACAGGTGTAGCTTTACAGACAATGCAGCAGATAGAGTCTCATCTACTAATGAGGCATTATGAAGGGTTTATGAAATAAAGAATTAGTCCAATAATGAAATAAGAACTAGAGCGAATTTAAATAATTTGATCTGCTATAAGTGTATAAAATCATATTTATGTATATGATATGAGAGGTGGGTAGTGCATGAACCTGACATTGTTGGGACTACCTGGTGCCGGTAAAGGTACTCAGGCCAGGAAAATTAGCCAGGATTATAATATACCCCATATTGCAACAGGCGATATCTTCCGAATATTAATCGAAAGAGGAACACCGCTGGGAAAGAGGGCGGAAGAATATATCAATTTAGGCAAACTGGTTCCTGATGAAGATGCTATAAAGATAGTAAAGGATGAGTTTTCCAGAATAGATATGGATAAAGGATTTGTGCTCGATGGTTTTCCCAGAACTCTATATCAGGCTCAGGTTTTAACACAGATACTTGATGGTATGAACACAGCACTGGATATGGCCTTTTATATACAAGTAGATCCAGATGAATTGGTTGGAAGGGTAGCGGGTAGGCGTGTTTGCCTCAAATGCGGAGCTACTTATCACATTAAATATAATCCTCCCAAAGAAGAAGGTACCTGTGATATCTGTAGAGATGAACTGATTCAGCGTAATGATGATAAACCGGATACAGTTCGTAAACGGATTAGGATTCATAAAAGGGAAGTTGACGAACTGGTATTATACTATAAAGATTTAGGAATTCTCAGAGAAGTAACCGGGGAAAGTATAGAGGAAATTTATTCAAATATTAAAGCGGTCATTGAGGTGGAATTATGATTATTTTAAAGTCTCCTCGAGAACTTGAAATAATGAGGCATGCCAATAGAATAGTCGCAGAGACACATGCCTTTCTAGTAGAAAAAATAAAGGTAGGAATAACAACAGCTGAAATTGATCGTCTGGGGGAAGAATTTATCAGAAAGCATGGAGCTACACCTTCATTTAAGGGATATCAGGGATATCCGGCTTCGGTCTGTGTTTCGATAAATGATGAAGTAGTCCATGGAATTCCTAGTAAGGATCGTATTGTTAATGATGGTGATCTGCTAAGTTTAGATATAGGAGCGTATTACGAGGGTTTTCATGGTGATGCTGCACGATCTTTTGGAGTGGGTAGCATAAGTAAGGAAACCGATAGACTTATTGAAATTACAGAGAAGTCTTTTTTTAAGGGGATAGAAAAGGCCTATGTCGGGAATAGATTATCGGATATATCCTATCAGATTCAAAAATTTGCAGAAGGTAATGGCTATTCGGTTGTTAGAGAATATGTGGGTCATGGTATCGGAAGAAAGATGCATGAGCCACCGCAGATACCGAATTTTGGACCACCAGATAGAGGACCCCGCTTAAAGATCGGTATGACCCTGGCAATTGAACCTATGATTAATGAAGGAACTTTCCAGGTTAAGTCTTTGAAAGATGGTTGGACTGTGGTTACTGCTGATGGTAAGCTGTCATCACATTATGAGAACACCATTGCAATTACCGATAAGGGACCGGAGATTTTAAGTATTGTATAGTTTTTAATTGTATTGATTAAAAAAATTGTGATATAATGTTCAGGAGTGAATCAATATGCCCCAATACAGTCTGGGTGAAATAGTAGAATCCAGAACCGGAAGAGATAAAGGGAAGTATTATATAATAGTAGATATTGAAGAAGATAATAATTATGTTTATCTGTCAGATGGGGAACTCAGACGTATAAAACATCCCAAACGTAAGAACATAAAACACCTTCGATTTACAGGGGAAGTTATTGAGGAACTAGCTATATGGTTAAAGAGTAAAAGACGGATCCGTGATGAGGATCTTAAGAAATTCATTAAAGATTATCAGTACGAAAAATGAGGAGGCAAATAAACTTTATGGCTAAAGAGGAACCCATTGAAGTGCAGGGAACAGTTGTAGAGCCACTTCCAAACGCTATGTTTAGAGTGGAATTAGAAAATGGACATAAGGTGCTGGCTCATGTATCGGGCAAAATGAGAATGAACTATATCAGAATTTTACCTGGTGATACTGTGACAGTAGAATTATCGCCTTATGACCTGAGCAGAGGAAGAATAACATATCGTCACAAAGGCTAGGTTGTTGAATTCAGGGTGCTAAAATTTTTATGATGAAACTTATCATGTATTAAAGGCTAATCAATAATAAAAAGGGGTGATGGAAATGAAGGTAAGACCATCTGTTAAACCTATCTGCGATAAATGCAAGGTTATCAGGCGCAAAGGTAAAGTTATGGTTATCTGTGAGAACCCCAAACATAAACAACGACAGGGATAAATAAAATTTTGATTTCAAATAAATTGGAGTTATATTTCTGAAAATCAAATCTGATATAATCTTATGGAGGTGAAATAAATTGGCACGTATTGAAGGTGTTGATCTTCCACGTAATAAAAGAGTTGAAATAGGCTTAACATACATTTATGGTATAGGTCGATCCAGATCACAAAAAATACTGGAATTAACTGGAGTAAATCCAGATACCAGAGTAAAGGATTTGACTGAAGCTGAAATTGCTAAGTTGAGAGAAGAAATCGATAAATTTCAGGTTGAAGGTGACTTAAGACGTGAGGTAAGAGGAAATATCAAGAGATTAATGGATATTGGTGCTTACCGTGGTTTAAGACACAGAAGGGGTTTGCCAGTAAGAGGGCAGCGTACCAAGACAAATGCACGTTCACGTAAAGGACCCAAAAAGACTGTTGGCGTAAGAAGAGGTAAATAACAAAGAAAAAACTGTATTAAGAGGGAGGTAGTTTAATGGCTAAGGCTAAGAAAAATACTAAAGCCAGAAGAAAAAAGAAGGTAAAACGTAATATAGATAAAGGTCAGGCTCATATCAGGTCAACCTTTAATAATACAATTATCTCTATAACAGACGGGCAGGGAAATGTAGTTGCCTGGTCCAGTTCTGGCAAGGTAGGCTATGAAGGATCCCGTAAGAGTACACCTTTTGCTGCTCAGATTGCTGCAGAAGATGCAGCACAACAGGCAATGGATATGGGTGTAAAGGAAGTAGAGATATATGTTAAGGGGCCAGGGTCTGGAAGAGAATCTGCTATCAGATCAATTCAGGCAGCTGGTATGAATGTAAGTCTTATTAAAGACGTTACTCCTATACCACATAATGGCTGTCGTCCACCAAAACGCCGTAGAGTATAGAATAATAAACAGTGCTGAAATTATAAGAATATAATCAGTAGTTTAAAATAATGATAAATTGTTTATAATGAAAAATGGAGGTGTAAAAATGGCAAGATATCGTGGTTCTGTTTGCAGAATTTGCCGCCGCGAAGGTGAAAAACTATACCTGAAGGGAGAACGCTGTTATACAGATAAATGTGCTATTGAACGTCGCCCTTACGCTCCTGGTGAGCATGGTCAGGGCAGAAGAGGAAAACAATCCGAATATGGTATGCAGCTTAGAGAAAAACAAAAAGTAAGGAAAATATATGGTATTTTAGAAAAACAATATCGTCGTTATTTCGAAATGGCTGAAAATATGCCAGGGGTAACAGGTGACAACTTCCTACAATTACTGGAAAGAAGACTTGACAATGTGGTCTATAGACTTGGTTTTGCTACTTCACGTAATGAAGCCAGACAGTTTGTATTACATGGTCATATCTATGTTAATGGTAGGAAGGTTAATATACCATCATATCAGGTTGATTTTGATGATGTGATCAGTGTTAAAGATTCTAGCCGTAAATCTACCCGTTTTAAAGAGGTATTTGAGTTCAACGCTGAGGCAAGTGTACCAGAATGGTTAAATGTAAATATTGATAAGGCTGAGGGTAAAGTATTAGCTCTACCCACTAGAGATGATATAGATTATCCAGTAGAAGAACACTTAATTGTAGAGTTTTATTCAAGATAATCAAAAATTTTCCTTCTAACATAAAGGAGGGGTATTGAATTAATGATAGAAATTGAAAAACCACGTGTAGAAATAGTAGAAAGTGATGAACAGACTGGTAAGTTTGAAGTTGCTCCCCTGGAAAGGGGTTATGGAATAACTCTAGGTAATGCAATGCGCCGTATATTGTTGTCTTCTTTACCCGGCGCTGCCATTACTTCGGTGAAAATAGAAGGTGTCAGGCATGAGTTTTCAACTGTACCTGGAGTTGTTGAGGATGTAACAGAAATAATACTGAATTTAAAAGGTGTTATACTTAAGTATACTGGTGATGAAGTAGAAAAAATCACACTAAATGTGGAAGGCGAAGGTGAAGTAACGGTTGGTGATTTTAAGACATCTGGAGATATTGAGTTTGTCAACAAAGATCACCATATAGCTACACTTGAAAGTGATGGAAACCTAATGCTTGAGGCTACAGTTGAACGGGGCCGGGGGTATAGAACTGCTGAGGAAAATCAGGAGCATTTCGAAAAAGTAATTGGTCTTATACCAATTGACTCTTCCTTCAGTCCCATTACAAGGGCTAATTTCAAGGTAGAAAACACCAGAGTCGGTCAGGTAACTGACTATGACCGTCTTATTTTAGAGGTTTTTACAAATGGTAGTATATCACCGGATGATGCTGTAAGCCTTTCTGCTAAGATTATGGTTGAACACCTGGACCTTTTCATTAACCTAACAGACGAAGTAACAGATGTAGAGATAATGGTAGAAAAGGAAGAAGAGGAAAAAGATAAGGTTCTAGATACAACTATCGAAGAACTAGAGTTATCTGTTCGCTCTTCTAACTGTCTGAAACGTGCAGGTATAAATACAGTAGGTGAATTAAACAGTAAAACAGAAGAAGATTTAATGAAGGTTAGAAATCTGGGTAAAAAATCACTCCAGGAAATAAAAGAAAAACTGGATGAACTGGAATTAAATTTAAAAGAACCTGAGATTTAAGAAGGAGGTACAAGTGATATGCCACAGAGAAAGTTGAATAAAAGATCCTCTCATCGCAAGGCGATGTTTAGTAATATGTTGACAGACTTTTTCCGACATGAACGTATAGAGACTACTTTGCCTAAAGCAAAAGAATTACGTCCTCTTGCAGAGAAATTAATCACAACCGCCAGGACTAATGACCTTGCTTCCAGACGTAAGGTACTGAAAGTAGTTAAAGATGAAGTTGTAGCAAAAAAACTTTTTGATGAAATTGCCCCCAGGTTTTCAGATAGACCTGGTGGATATACCAGAATTTTGAAAATGTATCCCCGTCGTGGTGATGCAACTGAGTTAGCTATAATTGAACTGGTTGAATAGGATAAGTGGGTGTTATAAATGACCCTATTAAAGATTAAAGGGGTAGATTTTAGTTATGATGAATTAGCTGATCCAGCTCTGAAAGATATAAATCTGACAGTTAAAGATGGAGAGTTTTTATCTATAATTGGTGGAAATGGTTCTGGAAAATCTACCCTTGCTAAGTTATTGAATGTTTTATTATTACCAACATCAGGTGAGATAACTGTAGATGGTATGAATACAGCAGACGAGGAAAATAGACTGAAGATAAGGCAGAAGGTTGGTATGGTATTTCAAAATCCTGATAATCAATTGGTTGCTACCAGAGTAGAGGATGATGTTGCCTTTGGTCCTGAGAATCTTGGTATTCCCGGAGCAGAGATAAGAAAGAGGGTTGACCATTCACTCAAAATGGTAGAAATGACAGGATTTGAAGATCGTGCTCCTCATAACCTTTCCGGGGGACAGAAACAGCGGGTTGCAATAGCTGGAATAATAGCGATGGAACCTGATTGTATAGTTCTGGATGAACCAACTGCTATGCTGGACCCACAGGGAAGAAAAGAAGTCATGGACACAATTCAATTTCTGAATAGAGAAAAAGGTATAACGGTTATTCATATCACACATTTTATGGAAGAAACCATTCAATCTGATAGAATAATAGTAATGCATCAGGGATCTATATACAGAGAAGGAAAACCCTATGATATATTTAAAGATATTGATGTCCTGAAAAAGATCGAACTGGATGTACCACTGGTGGTAGAACTTGCTCAGGAACTGAGAAAAAAAGGATTTAAGCTACCGGAGGTCCTGTCTATTGATGAGTTGGTGAGTAATATATGTTAATAGAATTAAAGAATGTTAGCCATATATACGATCAGGGAGATGATAGCAGGGCGCTGGATGATATAAATCTGGTAATTAAAGATCATGAATTTATCGGACTTGTTGGCCATACAGGGTCAGGAAAATCTACCCTTGTACAGTTATTTAATGGACTAATTACCCCAACAAAGGGTGAAGTATTGATAGATGGAGTTAATATTACAGAAAAAAAGGGAAATATAAAGCAGATCAGACAAAAAATAGGTCTGGTCTTTCAATATCCTGAGCATCAACTTTTTGAAGAAACAGTGTTCAATGATGTAGCCTTTGGACCTAGGAATCTAGACCTGCCTGAAGAAGAAGTCGCAAAACGGGTCAGAGATGCTATAAGATTAGTTGGACTGGATTATGATGAATTCAGAGAACGTTCACCATTTAACCTCAGTGGTGGTCAGCAGCGAAAGGTTGCAATTGCTGGAGTTCTTGCCATGAAACCAGAAATACTAATACTTGATGAACCAACTGCAGGGTTGGATCCTCAGGGTAGAGAACAATTGATTAAATTGTTGGAATTTTTACATTGTGCTGGAATAACAATAATATTAATATCTCATAGAATGGAAGAAATAGCTCGTCTCTCAGGTCGAGTTATTGTAATGAGTAAGGGTAAAATAAAGTATGACAATACACCAGTTGAAGTTTTTAGCAGTGTTGAAGAACTTAGAGAGTTGGGCCTTGATTTACCTGAGATAACTGAAATATTATGGCGTTTAAGGAGAAAAGGCCATGATGTCAGGACTGATTTGTTTACCATTGATCAGGCTGTGAAGGAAATAGTAGGGGAATTGAGGGGATTAAAGAAATGTTGAAAGATATAACTATCGGTCAATATATTTCGGGCAGTTCTGTTGTCCATAACCTCGATTCACGTGTGAAAATTGTTATTACCATATTAATGATCACGGCACTTTTTTTCATCAGTACTTTTACTGGATTTGCTGTTTTTTTATTATTCGTTTTTATAGTTATTTTTCTATCACAAATATCACTATCAAGAATACTTAAAGGTTTAAAACCGATATTTTTTCTGGTAATACTGACACTATTGCTTCATATATTTCTGACCAAGGGCGGAGACGTTATCTGGGAGTGGAGGTTTATAAGTATAGAAGAAGAAGGATTATTTACCGGCTTATTCATGGTAAGCAGAATATTGCTACTAATAATGTTTACTTCACTTTTGACACTAACTACTTCACCTCTTAGATTAACTGATGGTATAGAGTATCTATTGAGTCCGTTCAAGAGATTTGGTGTTCCCGCAAGTGAGCTGGCAATGATGATGACAATTGCATTGAGGTTTATACCAACATTGCTGGAAGAAGCTGATAAAATCATGAAAGCCCAGATGGCCCGTGGAGCTGATTTTGAGAGTGGTAATATAATTAAAAGGGCAAAGAATTTAATCCCTTTACTTGTACCGCTTTTTATAAGTGCATTTAGAAGAGCAGATGATCTGGCACTGGCTATGGAGTCCAGATGCTATCACGGTGGAGAAGGTCGAACAAGACTTCATGAGTTAAAAACAGAAAGACGTGACTATATTGCAATCACATTTTCAGTGCTATTCGCAGTTGGAATAGCTTTTCTTTAGTGGGGGAATTCAATGCAAAATATCAAACTAACACTTGAATATGACGGCACAAACTACAGCGGCTGGCAGATTCAGAAAAATACACCACATACAATTCAACAGCGACTTCAGGAAGCACTGAGTAGGATAAACAAAAAGCCAGTAAAGGTTCAGGGAGCCAGTAGAACAGATGCTGGTGTTCATGCAATTGGTCAGACCGCTAATTGTATTTTAGAAGTAGATATCCCAGCAGAGAGGATACCTGCGGCTTTAAATAGACTATTACCTTCAGATATTATTTGTAGACAGGCTGAATATGTCTCTATGAATTTCCACGCCCGTTATGATAACCAGGGAAAGAAGTATAGATATCGAATACTTAATCAGAAATTACCGTCAGTGTTTTTACGAAATTATGTATATCATTATATCTATGATATTGATCTTGATTTATTAAAAGAAGCAAGTCAGTTTTTTGTTGGTACTCATGATTATACTTCCTTTCAGGCCTCTGGTTGTGCAGCCAAAAATCCTGTCAAAACAATTCAAGATATAAAAATAATCAATAAAAATCCAGAGATATGGTTTGAGATCAAGGGAGACGGTTTCCTATATAATATGGTAAGAATTATCATTGGTACATTAATCGAACTATCTATGGGTAAAATAAGCCTGTCAGATATAGAAAAGATTTTGCAGGCCAGGGATAGAGATATGGCGGGTTTTACTGCACCTGCAGAGGGTTTGATCTTGCTGGAGGTATATTATTAATAATTTTAAGTCAGCTGTAGGCCTGTTAAGTAAATAGCGTTTAATTTTAGTTAAATATTATAATTAATTATAATTAATTGTACTTAAGATACATTCACACATATAAAGGGCTTGACAAAACCGCTCTGGTATAATAAAATTTACTTTGGATTCGTATGTTTTGTCTTAATCACTTTTAAATTGCCCCGTTACCACAAGTTAATATATAAATCTACGTTATAAAGGAGGTACAGTTATGTCAACTTATATGGCAAAAACAAATGAAGTTGATCGTCAATGGTATGTAGTTGATGCCACTGATAAAACCTTAGGCCGTTTATCAACAAGAATTGCCGAAATACTGAGAGGAAAACATAAACCCACGTATACCCCTCATGTGGATACAGGTGATTTCGTTATTGTTATAAATGCTGAAAAGATTCATCTTACAGGGAAAAAATGGGATCAAAAGAAATATTACCGTCATAGTGGCTATCCAGGTGGAATTAAAGAAACAGTTTATAAAAAACTGGTTCAGAGGAAACCTGAACTAATCATAGAAAAAGCAGTAAAAGGTATGATCCCACATACTAAGTTAGGACGTCAGGTTATTAAAAAACTAAAAGTATATGCAGGGCCAGAACATCCTCATCAGGCCCAGCAACCACAAGAATTGGAATTATAGAGAGGAGGAAAATAAATGGCTGTTGATGTACAGTACTGGGGAACTGGTAGGCGAAAGAAATCTGTTGCTCGTGTAAGACTGGTTCCTGGAAGTGGAAAGATACTAGTAAATAAGAAAGATGTAAATGATTACTTTGGAAGAGATACATTAATCAAGGATTTAAAAACTCCTTTAGAGATTACAAATACATTAAATACCATTGATGTTCTAGTCAATGTACAGGGTGGAGGGCTTTCCGGTCAGGCTGGAGCTATAAGACATGGTATTTCCCGTGCCTTACTCAAGATTGATCAGGATTATCGTAAAACACTGAAAAAAGCTGGTATGCTGACAAGAGATCCAAGAATGAAGGAGAGAAAGAAATACGGACTTAAGAAAGCCCGTAAAGCTCCACAGTTCTCCAAGAGGTAATATTTATATACGATTACGTAAATGTATGTTTATAAAAATATCCGCGGCCGTAAGGTTGCGGATATTTTTTTTAATTCTTGTAAATTAACTTACTTTTATATATACTATTAATAATATACATTTAACAAATATTGTTAAGATAGGGGTGTATTATAATGAATATAACTGAGAGACTTGATAGTCCTTCGATATTTATAGGGAAACAGAGCGAAGATATAATAAGCTTTGGCTCTGGTCAACCTGACCTGCCCCCGCCAGTTGAAGCTATCGAGGGACTTGATATTCGCAGTGACCTCAGATATGGATTGATTCAGGGCGAAATAGAATTACGTCAGGGCCTGGCCGGGGAATATCCCAGATCGTCTGCAGAAAATTTTGTGATTACCAATGGGGCTTCGGAGGCACTTGACCTTATCTTCCGGGCAATGGATAACGGGAAGGTATTATTACCAAAACCATATTACTATTCATATCCTCATATATTAAAATATGCTGATATGGAACCTGTTTATACTGAGTTGCAGGATGGAAGAATAGATATTAATGATTTTAAAGAGAAGATTAAAGGATGTAAGGCCGTTCTTATAAATTCTCCCTCTAATCCAACTGGTAGGGTTGAAAATATTGAAACATTAAAGCAGATAGAAGCAATAACCAGAGAACTCGGTATTTACGTTATTTCAGATGAAGTTTATAAAGACATTATATATGATAGAGAAAATTACATATTAAAAGGGGAACATGTTATTACAGTTAATTCTTTCTCCAAGACATATGCAATGTGCGGTGTCCGGGTGGGTTATCTCTGGAGTCTGGATCAGGATTTTGTAGATAAAGTTATTGAAATTAAGACACACTCTTCAATGAATACAAATCTTGTTGGGCAAGATATGGCTCTGAAGGCTATGAAAGCACCAGAGGTATATATAGAAGAACAATTAAGGATCTGGTATAAGAGGAGAGATCTTATCTATGAGGGTTTAAAAGAACTAGGTTTCGATCTCTGGAAACCAGAAGGGGCCTTCTATGTTTTGCCAGCCCTACCACTAGATTTAAGAGGTATATCTACAAAAGAATTTGTCTGGAATTTGTATAAGGAGTATAAAGTTATTGTTTATCTTGGTGATTGGTTTGGGGCTCCTGCTAGAATTCGCTTAAGTTATGCCCTTTGTGAAAAGCAAATGAAAGAAGGGCTAAATAGAATTCGGCAGTGTATTAACTCTCTAGTTAAATTATAAGGTTGACATTCTCCCTGCCAATTAACATAGGAAAGACTTTCTCAGCTATGATTCGGTAAGGAAAATATAAGGAAGGTATTTCATATATCGTTTCCTGGAACAGTGTTTTAAATTATAAATATACGACCATTAAGAAAAATTATTTATACTTGATTTTATTAATGCTTGCGATTTATGCCTGTATATAGTATAATATTTATAGATT
The DNA here is from genome assembly GCA_046546395.1 of Halanaerobiales bacterium. Classification (GTDB taxonomy): domain Bacteria; phylum Bacillota; class Halanaerobiia; order Halanaerobiales; family DTU029; genus JBDNGI01. The sequence goes on along the minus strand of JBKGXW010000013.1, from coordinate 27,758 downwards.
TAAGATAGTGAAAAAGGTAAGATTGTGATAGCTGTGTCTATGTTACTATACTGCCAGGCTATTCCAGAGTAAAACTTTAAGCGAATATAGTTACCTATCGCAATTAAAAAATTACATATAAATCTCAGTTATAATTTTCTAATTACACTTGATATTTAAATAAAATTAAGTTATAATATACTTATGTAAATCGCTTTAGTAAACTGAGTTATTTAAGTTTTATTAAGGATTTATATAGTATAATTCAAATTATTCTTAATTTGCAACTTAATTGATTTATTTTTTTTTGAAAAATATTGTACAGGCGTAAGACTAACTGCTTACTTGTTACTTGACAAAAAAGTTTGTCGCTTCCTTATTTTGTATAATTCTATAATATAATTTAAGGAAAAAGAGGAGACGGCAACTTATTCTTTGCAGTCCTGAAAGGATCTGTAAAAGAATATATATATTACAATCAATTATTAAAAAGGGGTGTTGTCGTGAAAAACTTTTGGAAATTGTTTTTAGTTGTTATGTTGGTTGCAGTTGTTAGTACCGGGGCTTTTGCTGCGGAACTCGACAGATCCGAGACATTAGTAGTCTCTGGAGCTATGTGGGGTCCTCCATCTACCTGGAATATCTTGAATCCAAATGCTGCAGCTGGTGTTGGCGGTCTGGTTTATGAAACATTTTTCTTCTACAATCCTTTAACAAACGAATTTGAAGGAAACCTGGCTGCTAGTGGTGAATGGACATCTGATAACGAATACGTAATGAATTTACGTGAAGGTGTTACCTGGTCTGACGGAGAAGCCTTTAACGCTGAAGATGTTGTCTTCACTTATGAAGTAGCAAGAGATAATGAATTACCTTATTCACCTGTATGGAACTGGATAGGTTCTGTTGAAGCAGTAGATGACTATACTGTTAAATTTACTTTTGATGAAGCTCGTTATGCACAGTGGGATAGAGAACTATATCAGAGATATGTTATCCCTGAACACATCTGGAGTGAAGTTCCTTCTGATGAATTAATGAGCAAAGCGAACAAAGACACTATTGGTTCAGGTCCTTATACTTACCGTTCAGTAAGTCAGGATAGAATGGTATGGGAAAGAAGAGATGACTGGTGGGGTAATGATGTATTCGGTCAGCCAAAACCAAAATATATCGTTGACCTTGTAAATACAAGTAACAACATTACACTTGGTATGATGATGAAAGGTGAACTAGACCTGAGCAATAACTTCCTACCAGGTATTGAAAGAGTTAAACAGGCTTTCAGTCTGGAAACATGGTATGAACAAGAACCATACATGCTTTCATGGAATACTGCCCTTGTTTACATGAACACTAATATTAAACCAATGGATGACCCTGAATTCAGAAGAGCTCTTGCTTTTGCTGTTAACAAAGATACCATTGTAAACAGTGTATATGGCGGTCTGGTTCAGGCAGCTAATCCAACAGGCTTATTTGGTGACGGTTGGATGGAATACTATGATGAAGATGTTGTTGACAGTTATGGATTCCAATTTGATCCTGCAAAAGCAGAATCTTTACTTGATGAAGCAGGTTATGTAGATGCAGATGGCGATGGTTGGAGAGATATGCCTAATGGCGATCCTATCGATCTAGAAATCATGGTTCCATCTGGCTGGAGTGACTGGGAAGGTGCTATTAGAGTTGTGGCCAATAACGCTCAAGAAATCGGCATTAACCTGGAAGCTGTCTTCAGAGATGCTTCTGTATATGATAACCGTAGATTGAATACTACCTTTGAAATGATCATCAATAACTACAATACTACTCTAAGCTCCAATCCTTACGATTACTGGCTTGGTGTAGCTAATGAAGATATCGAAGGCGAGCAGATTACAGCTGGTAACTATGGTGCATATGAAAATCAGGAACTATTTGACCTGATTAATGACTTCAATATGTCAAGAGACGAAGCAGAAAGAAAAGAAATAGCTTCTGATATTCAAAGAACTCTCTTGATTGATATGCCTAGTATTCCATTATGGCATAATGGTCTATGGGCACAGCAGGCAAATAATAATTGGACTAACTGGCCAAGCGAAGAAGATCCTTATGGTATTCCTGTATCATGGGCTAATGCTTATCAGTTAGGTATGATTCACACATTGATCAATCTTGAGCCAGCTAACTAAAAAGTAATTCTACTAAATGTAGTTAATAAGTAATATAACTGATTAGTTGATATTTCTAATAAAAATATCTAAAAAACAGGTCCGATACTTTATATCGGGCCTGTTCTATAGAAAGGAGATTTTTGACAGATGGGTAAATATTTTAGTAAAAAGGTAATAGTCTATCTGATTACCTTTGTAGTGGCTGTTACCCTGAATTTTCTGGCTCCCCGTTTAATGCCGGGTGATCCAGTACAGAATCTACTCTCACGCTATGCAGGTGTTGAGGGTGGTAGAGAAGTTCTGGAACAACAGCTGTATTTATTGTTTAATCTGGATCAACCAATATTAGTACAGTATATTGATTTCTGGAAAGCGGTATTTACTCTTGATTTTGGTATAAGTATTTTTCAGTACCCAACACCAGTTGTTGAGATTATGAAGAGAGGATTTATATATGATATTTTATTACTGGTTCCTGCTATTATTCTGAGCTGGATAGCGGGTAATAAACTGGGCGCTTTTTCTGGTGTAAATAAAAAGGCCGATAATGTTATGATGCCATTCTTCTATTTTCTAACTTCTTCACCATATTTCTGGATGGCGGGTTTAGTATCTTTTGTCTTTGGTGTTAGATTGGGGTGGTTTCCCATCAGCGGGGCCTACAGTCTCACTGTGGAGCCGACTTTTACCTGGAGATTTATAAGTGATTATCTGGCACACTGGTTCCTGCCGTTCCTTACTTTATTCGTTGTTCAGCTTGGGGGATGGGCTATTGGTATGAGAAATATGATACTCTATGAAAGAAGCTCAAATTATTCCAAATATATGTCTTCTCTGGGTGCATCTGATAGATTAATCAGGAAATATGGATTTAGAAATGGTGTACTTCCACAGGTGACAGGTCTGGCATTAAGCCTCGGCAATATCATTGGTGGTGCTATTATGGTTGAAACAGTATTTAACTATCCGGGACTGGGTAGATTATTGCTTAATTCTATATTAAATCAGGATTACTTCCTCTTACAGGGACTCTTCCTAACCATAATTCTTATGACCCTTGGTGCTAATTTTATTATAGATATAATATATATGTTGATTGATCCAAGAGTCAGGCTTTCATACTCAGGGGAGGTGTAATAATAGATGGCATCTAGTTTCTGGAAAAAACACGAAAACCTATATTTTGCTGCTACAAATAAAAAAGTTGTATTTGGTGTCACACTCTTTTTATTAATAATTGCATTGGGAGTTTTCGGCCCTTACTTTACCGAGTATGGGAATGATGAATTTGCTGGTGCTCCATATACCGCGCCGAACTCTCAGCATTATTTTGGAACGACTATCCATGGTCAGGATGTCTTTACCAGGACTGTACTTGGGCTAAGAGCAACAATATTAGTTGGATTTCTGGCCGGAACGCTTGCTACCGCGATAGGTTGTATCGTTGGATTTCTGGCCGGTTATTTCGGGGGTAAATTCCTTGATGAGCTTCTGATGATGATTACAAATATCTTTATTACTATACCTTCGCTGGCTCTATTAATCATTATCTCTGCCCTTTTTGAGGTCCGGAGTATAGTGATTATGGCTATTATTGTATCAATAACTGCCTGGACATGGACTGCCAGAGCCGTCAGGTCACAGGCCCTGTCCTTAAGAAATGAGGAGTATGTTAACCTATCCAGGATTTCATCACTGAAATTATCCAGAATATTACGTGAGGATATTATGGCCAATATGTTTTCATATGTCTTTATGGTATACATTCTTCAGTTTAATGGTACTATTCTCGCTGCGGTTGGTCTTGAATTCCTTGGGCTTGGCCCGACTACAGGTGTTTCGCTTGGTCTGGTGATGCAGAATGCTGTTAACTGGAATGCAATTCAGCTGGATATGTGGTGGTGGTTCTTAATTCCTGGATTAATATTGACATTAATGGTTACCTCTCTTTATTTTATAAATACAGGACTGGATGAAGTATTCAATCCACGTTTGAGGGAGATGTAGCATATGAGTGAGAATATATTAGAAGTTAAAAATTTAAAGGCTTATTATAAGATACTAAAAGGAGAAGTAAAGGCTGTTGATGATGTAACATTTAATATCAAGAGAGGCGAAATATTGGGTCTGGCCGGTGAATCTGGCTGTGGTAAAAGTACACTGGCAAGTACCTTTATTGCCAGGAAACCTCCATTGAAACACATTTCCGGCGAAGCCAATTTGATTGGGAAAGATATGATGCAAATGAACGCGAGAGAATTCAGGAAAATGCGTCTAAAAAATATTTCGGTTATACCTCAGTATGCTCTGGATGCGTTCAGCCCAACCAAAAGGATCAAAACATATATAGCTGATCTTGTTCGCGAACATGGAGTCAGCCCCAACCGCAAATTCTTCTCCAAGGTAGAAGAAAGATTTGATCTGGTAAACCTGGATCCATCTGTATTGAATCGATATTCAATTGAGTTGTCTGGTGGTATGAAGCAGAGGGTTATTATGGTTATTTCTACTATACTTGATCCTCAGTTTATCATTGCTGATGAAATAACGTCCGCACTTGATGTAAGTTCTCAGAGGTTTGTGGCAACTATGCTGGCCAATCTGAGAGATGAGGGTATCATTGGATCAGCTATGTTTATTACCCATGACCTTTCTATTTTATATCAGATTGCAGAAAGAATAATGATTATGTATGCCGGTCATTTTGCAGAGATCGGCCCAACAGACGAAATAGTAGAGAATCCGCGGCATCCCTATACAAAAGCCCTGATATCTTCTCTGCCGCAGGTTGGTATTCAGTATAAAGATAATAAGCTTAGTGGAATTAAAGGTACTCCACCTCACCTACTGAATATTGGAGAGGGCTGCCGATTTAGATTCAGGTGTCCCTATGCTCAGGAACAATGTGAGAAAACTCCAGTCAGGGAAAAAGTAACTGATGATCATTATGTATCCTGTTGGAGATGGAAAGAAATAGGAAGTGATATGAATGGCTAATAAAGATAATATTGTTATGTCAGTGAAAAATCTGACCAAGGTATTCAAAAGTGGGTTTATTAATCCAGATATTACTGTAGCTGTTAAAGATGTTTCGTTTGATATTGAACCTGGTAAAGTTTTATCACTTATTGGTGAGAGTGGTAGTGGTAAAACCACAATAGGTAAGTTAATATTAAAACTATTACAGCCTACAGAGGGCCATATATATTATAAAGGACAGGATATAACACTTTTAAAAGGTAAGAATGAAACAAGAGGTTACTATAGAAATGTTCAGGCTATATTCCAGGATCCTTTTGCTACTTTCAATCCGCTATATCGTGTTGATAGGGTGTTTGATATGATTTATCAATCATTTGGATACGATAAAACAAATAAAGAGGAAAAATTACACCAGGTACTGAATGATGTAAACCTGAATCCTGATAGAACTCTGGGTAAATTCCCGCATCAACTCAGTGGTGGCCAGCTTCAGAGATTGCTGATAGCAAGGGCGCTTCTGATGGATGTTGATATCCTGGTGGCTGATGAGTTAATCAGTATGCTTGATGCCTCCACCCGTATTGGAGTATTGAATCTCCTGGTTGAACTCTGTAAGAAAAATGGCATGTCGGTTATTTTTATTACTCATGATTTAAATCTGGGTTATTATATCAGTGATGACTCCCTGATCATGTATAAGGGAAGGCTTGTTGAAAGAGGAGATACCAAGAAGATATATAAAAATCCTGTTCATCCATACACTCAGATGTTATTCGAGTCTGTTCCTGAGATAGGTGAAAGATGGGATCCAGATGAAGAGTTTCTTCCAGAACAGATTGTCTATGATGTACGAGATTTTTATAAAAATAATGTTGGTAAAGGTTTTGTAGAAATAGAAGAAAATCACAGTGTACTTTATAGTGATGAATAGTTAGGGAAACCTATTTCTGAAACTTAATTTCAGTACTATGTTTTAACTTATAATTGAAACAAATATAGTTAATTATAAAAACAGTCCGGGAATCCGGGCTGTTTTTAAGTATATAAAAGTCAAAAAAGTATATATAAAGAATTTACTATATGTGAAAGCTTATCTTAGTCAAAAAGGATGTTAAAAATATTTCATAATAAATTGACATAGGGAAGAATTGTGTTATAATAAATGAGTGAGGTCTCATTTATTTATAATCGCTTGATAAATGAAAAATTTCTAAATAGATGTGAGTCCAATCAGTTTAAATAATTATTGTTTTGCTTGTCTATAACATAAGTGTTTAAAGCTTTAAATTAAACAGAAGCCGAGAGGGGGATTAAATTTGGCAAGACCAAGATCGCCAGAAAAAAAAGAATCAATTAGAAAAGCAGCTATCAGGATAATTGCTGAAGAGGGTTTTCATAATTGTACAACTGATAAGATAGCAGAGGAGGCAGGTGTATCTGTTGGTACTATTTATAACTATTTTACAGATAAGAAGGATATTCTTGCCTATATATTTAAAATAGAGCATAAAAAATTGGGAAAATATTTTGAAAGGGTTATGAAGAAAGACCTTGCTGTACCTGAAAAGATAAAATTATTAACAAAAAGCTATTTTCGCTTTGTATTTAATAATAAACAACTGGCTCAACTAATACATGATGAAAGTAGTAGAACATCTGAAATGCTTACACAGGAAATAATCAGTTATATCTTAGCCATTCGTAATCATATCAAGGAATTATTGAAAGATGGTATTAGAGAAGGGTCAGTTAATTCTGAATATGATTTAGATATGATGGTAAGCCTATTGCTTGGTTCTGCAAATGCTGCTGTTTTTCACGGTTATTTAAAGCCGGATAAGATTGAATATATCTGTTCAAATGCACCTGATAGCCTTTATAAAATGCTATCTGAAGGAATTTTCGTTAATGATAAAAGTATTGATGAGTAAAAGGATTAATGAGTAAATAGTTGATGAGTATAAAAACATTATAGGGAAGGTGAGTTTTTAAATTGATAAAGAGTAAAAGTAATATATATGTAATAGTTATTTTAGTATTATCAGTTTCAATAGCATCTGTGGGAACACTAGCTGCCAGTCATGAGTTGAGCCTTGAAGAGGCACTTATCCTTGGTATGGAAAATAACGTTGGTTTAAGAGAAGTTAAACATGATCAGAATATAGCAGAGATAGATTTGAATAGTGCCAAAAAAGCTTTTTACCCGGAAGTCAGTATAAGCAGTACATATACAAAATTATCTAAGGGCCCTTCAATTCCCTCATTTGATATTAAGCCTGATCCAGAGCCGGAGAATCCACAATTTCCATTTGAATTTGTAACCACTACAATGGAAGGACCGACAGACAACTATCAGACCAGTATCTCCCTCCAACAACCTATCTATCTGGGAGGGAAGATTTGGCTTGGTATGGAGCAGGCTGAAAAGGGCCTTGATGCGGCAGATATGCAAATTTTGCAGAAGAAAAACGAATTATATCTACAAATCATTCAGTCATATTACAACGTCCTTCTGGCTGAAGAGAGGGTAAATATTGAGGAGGATGCCCTTGAACTGGTCAGGGAACACAGGAAAACAACAGAGTCGGGCCTAAGTGCCGGAGTTACTCTTAAAACAGATTTACTTCAGGTAGAGATAGAAGAGGGCGGTGCAGTTCAGAGTCTTGCAGTTGCTAGAAATGATCTAATGATGGCAAAAAAAGTGTTGGGCAACACTATTGGTATGGACCTACTGGATAGAGACTTTAGCTGGCCTTCAATATCACCTAGTATAGAACTGGAAAAAAACCTGCAGGTTGAACTTGCAAGGGGAAATAGACCTGAGCTTGAATTACTGGAATTGAATGAGGAAATATTGGAAATAAATTTAAAGATGGAAGAAAATAGCCATCTGCCCAACATTGTTCTACAGGGAAATTATCAGTGGCAGGGAGATGAACTTAGATTTGAGGATGGCACCGGAAGCCTGACCCTGGCTTTATCTATGAATATCTTTGATAGAGGACTATCACAGAATAGAGAGGATAAATTACAGGAAGATCTGGCTAAATTAAATCTAAACAAATCAAATCTGGAAGAATTAATGGAAATAGAAATCGAGGAGCTTATACTTACAATTGAAGAATCGCGGAACAACATAAAGTTACAGCAGCTTAATTTAAAGAAAGCTGAAGAAAACCTGGAGTTGGAAACAAAGAGATACCAGGCAGGAATGGGAACAAATATTAATGTCATGAATGCACAGTTGATGATGAAACAGACCAGAATAGCCCTGATGCAGGCGGAATATCAACATAAAATCAATTTATTCAAATTGCTACAGAAAACAGGCCGGCTAATCGAGTTTTGTGAGGGGGAAATAATCAATGAATAAGAATGAAAAAAACACTATCAATAAATATATAATAAATACAATCAAAGTTTCTGTGTTATGTATAATCAGTTTGCTTCTAATAAGTAGTTCTATGCTTGCTGCTACAAGTGTAAGTCTTATTGAACCTGAAGTAAAAGACATTGAAGATATAAGTCTTGTAAACGGCAGGATAGTACCATATCAGGAGATTAATATATCTTCAAAAACCGGTGGTATTATAGAGACTCTCAATGTTGAAATAGGGGAATATGTAGAAGAAGGAGAGAGCCTGATTGAATTTGATCAGGAGGACATACGAGCACAGTTTAAACAGGCAGATGCTGCTTATCAGATAGCTGAGGCCAATCATGAGAAGCTTCTGAAGGGCGCCAGTGATGAACAAATCAGAATAGCTGAAGCAGGCGAGAAACAGGCTGAAGCAGCTTTGAAGATCGCTGAAGCAAATTACAAAATGCTGAAAGATGGTGCTACTGAAGAGGATCTTGAGAGTGTCAGGGCTCAATATCAACAGGCGGTATCTTCATATGAAGGAGCAATAAATAATCTTGAGTTGCTTGAAAAAACATATAATGATCGGACAATGCAGAGACAGCAGCTTTCTGCTGCAGAAACCCAGCTTAAATCGGCAGAGAAACAGGTAGGAGTTGCTGAAGAAAGAATGAAACAGGCCAGGATCGGTCTTCAACAGGCTGAGAATGGGCTTGAACAGGCCAGTAGTGAATATGAAAGAACAAAATATCTCTATGAAGAGAATGTGGTTACTAAACAACAATATGAAATGGCAGAAACACAATATAAGAATGCCCAATCTACTGTCGAGAATGCAAAATCAGCGGTGGAAAGTGCGAGAATAGCCGGAGAACAGGCATCTGTAAGTCTACAGGGCGCAGAGGAAAATTATAATATCGCAAATGAGAATTATAATAATCCAACTCAACTGGAACAGCAGTTGGCAGGAGCACGGACTCAGCTAGAGGTAGCAGAAGCAAATAAAAAGATGGCCGGGGCAAACCTCGATAGGGTAGAAAAGGGAGCTAGGGAAGAAGAACTGGCAACTGCTGCAGCAAATGTAGAACAGGCTGAGAGTGCGCTGGAACAGGCCAGGGCTCAACTGGACCAGGTCAAAGAAGGGGCTACTGATGAGGATGTAAAGATAAGTGAGGCCAATATGAGGCAGGCCGAAGCTGCATTACAGCAGGTAAAAAATGCCCTTGAGGACAGTGTAATAAAAAGTCCGATTAGTGGGATTGTAGCACAGTTGACTTATGATGAAGGGGAAATGGCAAGCCCGGGTACCCCGCTTCTAGTATTAATAAATCTTGATCAGGTATATATACAGGCAGATGTAACAGCTGATTTACTGATAGATATAAGTCCAGGAGATACAGTCAGGGCCAAAATACTTGCCTATCAGGATAAATACCTTGAAGGAACTATAAATTATATAAGCCCTACTGCTGATCAAAGGACTCAGGCCTTTACCGTTAAAGTACTGGCAGAGAATCCCGATCATATTGTCAGGGGTGGAATGTTTACTGAACTATATTTTTCAAGAAATCAACTCAATGATACCCTGGTATTGCCCATTGAAACCATTCTTGATATAGAAAACAGTCCCTATCTATTTATTGTAAATAACGGAAAGGCCGAGAGGCGTTCTGTAACTCTGGGGATTATTAAAAACCATGAAGTTGCAGTTGTTGAAGGACTTGAAAAAGATGATAAAGTTGTTGTAAGGGGGCAGAATAGTTTAGTTGATGGTGCCTCTGTTGAGGTGATAGAATAAATGAAGTTATCAAATACTGCAATTAAAAGACCAATCACTACCATAATGATGGTATTGCTGGTAGTACTACTTGGAGTTATAGCTTTCTATAGAGTAAATATAGATTTATTTCCAGACATTAGTTTTCCTGCCGCAGTGGTCATTACAGAATATGAAGGAGTTGGCCCTGAAGAGATAGAAACCATGGTTACACGCCCTATAGAAGGAGCGGTAGCTACTGTAACAAATATAAGTAATTTGAATTCAACTTCTTCTGCGGGCAGGTCCATGGTAGTGGCCGAGTTTAACTGGGGTACTGATATGGATATGGCAGGTATTGATATGAGGGAGAAAATCGATATGATTGAGGGTTATCTCCCTGATGAAGTAAATGACCCTATGATTGTAAAGTTTGATCCGTCACTTATGCCCGTAATGCAGTTGGGTGTGTCAGCTGATACTGATCTGATTACTCTGACAAAAATGATGGAAGATGAATTTATTCCACGGCTAGAAAGACTGGAAGGTGTAGCTCAGGTTAATCTGGTGGGTGGTAAAGAACGGGAAATACTGATAACATTACATGAAAGTAAAATTAATAATTATAATATAGACTTCTCTACAATTACCGATACATTAATGATGGAAAACCTGAATATCTCCGGTGGAGATATTGATAGAGGGACCAGCGTTTTGCTGGTCAGATTGACTGGTAAGTTCAGGAATATTGAGGAAATAAAAAATATACTGATCCCTACTTCAACCGGGACAGTACCGTTGAGGGATATAGCTGAGATAAAAGATGCCTATAAAGACGTTAGTACATTATCCAGGCTTAATGGCGAAACCAGTATCGGACTAGTAGTTCAGAAACAGACTGATGCAAACACTGTAGAAGTTTCCAATACTATTCATCGGGAACTGGATAATATTGTTGAAAACAGCAATTATGATATAAGGGTAGCACCTATCATGGATCAGGCTGACTTTATTGAAGACTCTATTGGTAATGTCGGTAAAAATGCAGTTATTGGTGGGCTGTTAGCTATCATAATACTATTTCTCTTTTTAAGAAATTACCGCAGTACTATTATTATTGCTACAGCGATACCAGTATCAGTAATTACAACTTTTATGTTAATTTACTTTGGGGATCTGACCTTGAATATGATGACTCTCGGTGGTCTTGCTCTGGGGGTCGGTATGCTGGTTGATAATTCCATTGTTGTACTGGAAAATATATATCGCTACCGGGCAGAAGGCTATGACCGCATTGAAGCAGCTCGGCAGGGGAGTCAGGAAGTGGGAGTGGCCATAGTTGCCTCTACCCTTACAACTATAGTTGTATTCCTACCGATTATTTTCATAGGAGGGATAGCTGCTGAGTTATTTCAGGAATTGGCCTTAACAGTTACCTTTTCCTTATTGGCGTCATTGCTGGTGTCTCTGACATTGATTCCAGTTATGTCTGCTAAAATGCTCAAGCTGGATGATGAAGAGAAAAGCAGGCAGGCCAAAAGGGGTTTGATAGATAGGATAAAAGAAAAGTATAGTAGCACTCTGGAGTGGTGCCTTGATCACCGAAAAATAGTGATTATCAGTAGTATAATTATTTTTGCAGCCAGTATTGCCCTGTTTCCCATGATCGGTTCGGAGTTTATTCCAGAGATGGATCAGGGTCAGTTTACTATTTCTGTAGATATGCCAATCGGAACTAATCTGGAAGAGACAAACCGGGTAAGTGAAAAGATAGAAAGAATTGTGCTGGATTTTCCTGAGGTTCAATCTTTACTTGTAAATGTAGGTTCTTCAGGTGATATGATGGGAAGTAGTAGTCCGGACACCGTCAGCCTGATTGTATTACTGAAAGAACCCTCTGAAAGAGAAAGGACAACCAATCAGGTAATGGAAGATCTTCGTCAGATGATAAAAATTCCTGATGGAGAAATATCGTTAGCTGCAGCAGACATGATGGGGGCCGGGATGCTGACAGGTAGTCCAATTTCAATTAGGGTCAGAGGGGATGACCTTGACGTTCTTGAAGAGCTAACTATTCAAATAAAAGAACAACTTGCAACAATCGAGGGTGTCCGGGAGATCGATGATAGTATATCTGAAGGACGTCCTGAATTACAGATAAGAGTTGACAGAAATCTTGCAGCCCAGTTTGGACTGAGAACCGCACAGATTGGTAATGCAGTAAAAACTGCAATCAGCGGAACTATTGCTACTCGCTATGAAGTAGCAGGTGAGGAAATAGATATTAGAGTTACACTTGATAAAAATGATATATCGAGTACTGATGATATTGAAAACCTTCTGATTCCTTCTCCAACTGGCGCGAGAGTTCCTCTTCACAGAGTTGCTGATTTTGATCCTGAGCAGGGCCCGCGTGAGATCTTAAGGGAGAATCAGGTAAGATATGCCCAGGTCACAGCTGATTTATATAATACAAATCTGGGAGATGTACTACCGGTTATCAGGGAAAAAATAGATAATAATATAGAAAGACCTGACGGTTATCTGATCGAATATGGTGGAGAGGCCCAGGAGATGGAGGAAGCATTTGGAAGTCTGCAGTATGCTTTCCTGCTGGCGATAATCCTTGTCTATATGGTTATGGCCTCGCAGTTTGAATCCCTTATTCATCCTTTTATAGTAATGTTCACAGTACCCATGGCGGCGATAGGGGTTATGGCAGGTTTATTCTTTACTGGACATAATTTCTCAGTAGTCTCAATTATCGGTGTTGTTATGCTGGCCGGTATAGTTGTAAATAATGCAATTGTACTAATAGACTACATTAATACCCTGCGTGGTAGAGGAAGAACTATTAGAGAGGCATTGCTCGAGGCAGGGCCTGTACGCTTGAGACCAATTCTGATGACTACCCTGACAACTGTTCTGGCCCTTTTCCCACTTGCCCTGGGAATTGGCGAGGGTAGTGAAATACAGGCGCCGATGGCAGTTGTAGTTATTGGTGGACTGACGGTATCTACACTGCTAACACTGTATCTGGTACCAGTACTCTATTCGCTGATATCGGGTGTCAGGAAGAGCGTAGTTGGCGAAAAAGATATTACTGTTAATTAAAATAGATAGTTCAGGTAGTTAAACTGAACTATAGTATATTATAAAATGTATATATTATGATTCGTTGAGCCATAATATATTAAGACCCCTGAAATAATTGAAGGATAAAGGTAAACACCTTTAAATTCATTATTTCGGGGGATTTTTGTATAAGATATCATTTGTTGATTTTCCTATAATTAATAGATATAATACAAAGTGAGGCAAATTTATTAGGTGAACTATTAAAGTAAGAACGGAGAAGTATGATAAGTATATATTAAAGAATTAGTATGGAAAAGTTAGATTTGAAAAATAAATATTTGATAGTAATTTAAGGAGGAGATTGCGATAGGAATTTTATATGATTCAGATAATAAAATATTTCATCTACAATCTAGCGAGATGAGCTATATTCTTGAAATAATGGATAATGGACAGTTGGGACATGTATACTGGGGTAAGAGATTAAATGATTTCAGGAAGAAAAAGAGAGCTGATGATGATCATTCTGGAATCCTTACTGCACAGGCCCAGGAATATCCTGCTTATGGTACTCTGGATTATCGTTATCCAGCCTATCAGGTCCAACAGGCCAATGGAAGTACGATTACTGAATTGAAATATCATTCACATCAGATATATAAGGGGAAGAAGAAACTGGATGGTTTACCTGCTACATATGTGGAAGATGAGGGAGAAGCAGACACTCTTGAAATAGCATTAATGGACAGTATTGCTAATCTACAGCTTACATTAACTTATACAATATTTAATGATTATCCAGCCATCACACGTTCAGTAAAATTTGAGAATAAGGGAAAAAAAGATCTGAATATCCTGCGTGCCTTGAGTACCAATGTAGATTTCTCTGGTAGCAATTATAAGCTTTTACAGTTATCTGGTGCCTGGGCCAGAGAGCGAGATGTTATTACAAGACCCATTGAACAGGGTGCTATCAGTATTGACAGTAAAAGGGGCAATAGCAGTCATGAACAGAATCCTTTTATTGCTCTGATGGATGATAAAGCCGATGAATATAACGGTAATGTATATGGCTTTAGTCTGGTATACAGCGGAAATTTCCTGGCACAGGCAGAGGTTAATCGCTACCAGCAGACCCGGGTAAATATAGGTCTTAATCCATTTGATTTTAACTGGAAGTTGGAACCTTCTGAGTCATTTCAGACTCCTGAAGCTGTGATGGTGTATTCAGACTCCGGTCTCAATAAAATGTCGCAGGTTTACCATAAGTTATACAGAATCAGGCTTGCCCGGGGTAAATATAGGGATCAGGCAAGACCGATACTGATAAATAATTGGGAGGCAACTTATTTTGACTTTACAACAGACAAATTGTTGAAACTTGCTGAAGAGGCCAGCGGACTGGGAATAGAACTCTTTGTTCTGGATGATGGATGGTTTGGTCACAGAGATGATGATAGTTCTTCACTGGGGGATTGGGTTGTAAATAAGGAGAAATTGCCCGGTGGGCTGGAATATCTGGCAGAAGAGATCAATAAACTTGGTATGAAATTTGGTCTCTGGTTTGAGCCTGAAATGATCTCTCCTGACAGTGAACTCTATCAGAAACATCCTGACTGGTGTATTCATGTACCCGAACGAAAGAGGTCAGAATTAAGGAATCAATTGATGCTGGATTTATCACGGTCTGAGGTTTGTGATTATGTAATTGAGAGTGTATCAACTATACTTGAAAGGGTTCCAATATCATATGTCAAATGGGATATGAATCGGCAGATGAGTGAAATAGGTTCAGCAGAGCTTCCTGCTGATAGACAGAGGGAGACAGCTCACAGGTATATGCTGGGCCTATACCGGATATTAGAAGAAATCACCAGCAGGTTTTCAGATGTGCTTTTTGAAAGTTGTGCTGGAGGTGGCGGCCGTTTTGATCCCGGTATGTTGTATTATATGCCCCAGACCTGGACCAGTGATGATACTGATGCAGTAGAACGTCTGAAAATACAGTATGGGACAAGTGTGGTCTACCCATTAAGTTCAATGGGAGCACATGTCTCAGCTATACCAAATCACCAGGTGGGTCGTATTACTCCGTTGAAAACCCGGGGGGACGTGGCCATGTTTGGTAATTTCGGCTATGAGCTGGATATAACAGAGCTGAGTGACGAAGAGAAAGAGCAAATAAAAGAACAGGTCAATTATTATAAAGAAGTTCGCTCTCTTGTTCAGCAGGGTGATTATTATAGATTGTTAAGTCCGTTTGAGGGTGATCGAGCAGCCTGGATGGTAGTTTCAGAAGATAAGGAAGAGGCGCTCGTTGGTTATTATAAGATACTGGCAGAACCAAATCCCGGGAAGATTATCTTTAAGCTGAAGGGCCTTGATCCTGATAAAAGATATCGGATAGCAGAAACAAATGATATATATGGTGGAGATGAATTGATGTATGCAGGTTTACAGGTGGATATAAACCCATGGCATAATTGGGATTTTAGGAGTTTTATATGGAAATTAGAGGGCGTTTGATGCCCTCTTTTTTTTCATAAAATTTATAAGTTTTAATTATTATCTAAAATTTCACTTTCATTGTATCTAAACTTTCAATGTCGTTATATTTAAAATTTCACATAGAAAAGTAAGGAACTATAGGGCGGTTTTACTACTAGTAACTATTTCTGATTAAAAAACAGGAATTTATATATTTTTATTGAATAAAATTAATAAGGAAAGATAAAAAAATAACTTGATAGTTTTCGTAATAATCCGGTAAATGTATGCATAATTATCGGAATTGGACAAATATTAAAACTTATTTTACAAAGGAGGTATTACTATGTCAATCATTATGGGTGCTTTAACACCACATCCACCTATTATTATTCCCGAAATAGGTAAAGGTCGTAGGGAAGAAGTAAGAAAAACTATTAATAGTCTTGAGGAGTTGGGTAAGGAAATTAAAGAAAAGAAACCAGATATTCTGATTACCATCAGCCCACACGGACCGGTATTTACTGATGCAATAAGTATACTGGATCAGGAAAAGCTGGAAGGTGATTTTTCCGATTTTGCCTGTCCGGAAGTTGGTATGAGTGTAAAGACCGATCAGGAATTTATCCAGAAGATAAAAGAAAATGCGCAGGAAAAGCATATAGAAGTGATTACTTTATCCACAGCAGATCTGGAAAAGTACAATTATCCAGGCAAACTTGATCACGGGGTAATGGTTCCTCTATACTTTATTAAAGAACAGACGGAGCTCTCGATTCCAGTAATACCTATCACTATGGGTTTGCTTGAATATGAGAAACTGTACAGTTTTGGTCAGGTGATTCATCAGACAGTTGAAGAAATGGACCTAAAGGCAGTTATAGTAGCCAGTGGAGATTTATCTCACCGTCTGAAGCCCGGTGCACCTGCAGGATTTAACCCTCTTGGAGAGGAGTTTGATAAGAAATTAATTCAATTGCTCGATGAGGAAAGATATGAAGAAGTTCTGGGAATCGATACTCATCTCATTGAAAAGGCTGGAGAATGTGGTCTCCGTCCAGTCATTATTATGCTGGGTGCTCTTGCCGGAAGGAAATTTGAATCAGATGTTAAATCTTATGAAGGTCCATTTGGTGTTGGATATGGTGTGGTAAGTTTCTATCAGAGCAGTTGAAGTATATAGAGAAATAATTTATATAAAAAATAGTATTATATATAGCTGATATAATGCTGATAAATTGCTATATGTAGCATATGATACAAAGATAACGGACAAGCTGATAGTTTGAAAGAATCTTTTGTATACTTTTATACCTTGAACACAGTGAGAGGAATGATAATAATGAGCGATAACGGCAATGTTTTTGTAAATCTGGCCAGAAAGACTATTGAGAGTTTTGTTAAACAGGAAAGGCTCCAGATACCTGAACCACTACCGGAAGAGCTGAATCGAGAGGCAGGGGTCTTTGTTTCTATTAAAAAAAATGGACAACTCCGTGGTTGTATAGGAACAATACAGCCTACTCAGGATAATCTGGCTGAAGAAATCATAAGTAATGCAATAAGTGCAGCCAGTCGCGATCCCAGGTTTCCAGCAATAGAGGAACATGAGCTGCCTGAACTTGATATATCAGTAGATATACTGGAAGAGCCTGAGCCAATTGATAGTGTAGACAAGTTAGATCCCTGGAAATATGGAATAATTGTAGAAAAGGGTTTTCACCGCGGATTATTACTGCCTATGCTGGAGGGGATTGATACAGTGGAAGAACAGCTGGATATAGCAGTGCGTAAAGCGGGGTTGTCTCCGGATGAGGATCTTGAAAACCTGCAGTTATATAGGTTCCGGGTAACCCGATATAAATAACCTAAATAGGTATAGTTTCAAGGGACAGGTAAGAATGAGTTATAGAAGTTAAAAAAATAAGATGTACAAGAAAAACGGAAAACAGAGAATAACCTGAAACAGAGAATATTCTGGATGAAAAGTAGGTGATAATATTATAGAAGCCAGTTTCTATCATAAAAAAGATGATAATGAGGTGCATTGTTTTCTCTGTCCACATAACTGTCTAATATCACCGGGTAAACGTGGTATATGCCGTGCCAGACTTAATCAGGACGGAGTCCTATATAGCGAAAATTATGGGAAAATTAGTTCGCTGGGTATGGATCCCATTGAGAAAAAGCCTTTATACCATTTCTACCCCGGGAATAAAATCCTGTCAGCAGGGACATTTGGTTGTAACTTCAGCTGTGATTACTGTCAGAACTGGCAGATAAGCCAGGAGAGGCCCCGGGTAAATGAATTGTCACCAGAACAACTGGTGGAAGTGGCTGAAGAAAGAGCTGCTATTGGGATAGCGTATACTTATTCAGAACCATCGATCTGGTATGAGTATGTAAAAGATACAGCTCAGAGAGCTAGTAAATCAAATTTAAAAAATGTAATGGTGACAAATGGTTTTATAAGTCTGGAACCCCTGAAAGAACTGCTTCCATACCTGGATGCAGCTAACGTAGATTTGAAGGCTTTTGATAATGACTTTTACCGTAAATTGTGTGGAGGTAAAATCGATCCTGTCCTGAGGAATATAGAGTATTTGTATGAAAACAATGTACATCTGGAAATTACTACCCTGATTATCACTGACTATAATGATTCCAGGGATGAACTGAAAAAGCTATTTTCCTGGATTAGTGACTTAAGCCCAGATATACCTTTACATATAAGTAGGTATTTCCCGGGGTATAAATTAGAAAAACCAGCAACAGATATTGAGAAGATGAAAGAGGCTTATAAAACTGCTCAGGAGTACCTCAACCATGTCTATATAGGAAATGTAAATTTAGAAGAGGGCAGTAATACCATCTGCCCTGAATGTGGATACCGGGCAATTGAAAGAAATTTTTATAGCTCCAAAAATTTCCTTGAGGATGGTAAGTGCCCTGAGTGTAATAAGATTGTTTATGGTAAATTTTAATTAGTATTTCAAGTAGTATTTCAACTATTTAGGTAGGATAATTATATATTTCCATAGACAGCAGACCGTATAATTACCTGCTGCTTAAAAACTATAATAAACTGAAAGAACCCCTTTTCAGACAAATTATAGTCATAGACTAATTATGCTATAAGTTTTACTGTATACAGGAATTTTTACCAAAAAACTATTGACAAAATATACACAGGTGTATATACTATAGCCATAAGCTCTATAAGACTATAAGAATATAAGAAAGGGTGATGACTATGTTATCAAGAGCAGTAAGATGTCCTGACTGTGGTTCTCACAATCACTCTGGCGCAGAGTTTTGCCAGAAGTGTGGTGGTGTTCTTTATGAAAGAAGAGAAACACCAGTTGATGACTACAGAAGCATGATCTATTTTAGTATGAATTAATAGCATGATTTAAAATGTAGCCGATGTGTATTGAAGAGTAAAACAATAAGTCTAGAGTTTAGGAGACCAGGGAGAGATTCCTGGTCTTTTTAAAACTAGAAATATTTTGCTTCGGTTTATTTATGTATTAGGGTATATAATACTTCATGGCAAAAGAAGAATTTCGATTAGCTTTTAAAACCTAATAAAACTCCACCCATACACATATGCTATATAAATAGAATAATACCCTGCCATGAAGAGTGTTGAGGGAATAATCGAATGTTTTCTCTGGTAGAGTAGTATTGATATTATAGCAGCAATAAAATTAATTAGTATTCTACTGGGAGTCAGGTTAGCAATAATCATTGAATATAATAATGCTGTAAGTATTACGGAAATAAAGGTATTAAAAATTGTGTATTTAAAAAGCTCAAAAATAACAACATTTAATATAAATTGTTCAGATAGACTAATAAAGATACAGCAGAAAAATATTAGTAAAAAAGGTATTAATGATGATATAAATGACTCCGGGCCTACAATATTGTAAATTGCATGTATATCAATATCATCTGCATAACTTAGGGGTACATTCAAGAAAACAAGAACCAGTATTAATAGAGCTATTGTTTTGGAGAGTCCAAGAGCAAGTTGTTTTTTAAAATCATGGAAATTGAGACCGAGATGATGAAATTCTACCGGATAGATGGAAGTAAGATAGAATATCATCAGCGAAAAATAAATAAAGCGGCCGCTAACAATAAATAAGAAATGAAATATATGAGTTAAAAGGCTATGCTCAAGTGTCAATTCCCGGGTAATCAACAGAATAGCAGCCATGAAATACCAGCTGCCCAGTATAATTAAGATATCTTTATAATTAAGAAAACTTATAATTTTGGTCGAGGTATTATGCTTCTTCATATTAGTATATTCCTTTCGCTGTGCTCAAGGCACAAAAATTGAAGATTTCTTTCAATCTAACACCACCGGGAATGATTTTCTCAGAATAAAAGAATAATAATTAACAGTAACTAACAGTAATTAACAGCAATTTATTGATTGCCAGGATATGTTCCAGTAATAGCTATTTTTTTTCTTGTAGTATTATTACATGATATTAAATATATTCTTTATAAAAAAGACAACTCCTCTTTAAGTTAATAAATTAGTTGATCTGGAATCTTTAAATTAGATAAAGGGATTTTCGGATAATTAAAGAATAATAATAAAAGTGTACATTATTTTAAAAGGACTATAAGTATTTTATGTGGGGGTCAAAAAATGGATAGAATATTTGGAACTGATGGAGTAAGAGGTGTTGCGAATAAGGAACTAACAGGTGAGCTGGCCTATAAATTGGGGCGTGCCGGTGGATACTTCCTGACAAAGAGCGTTGAAGGCTCAAGAAAACCGGTTATGCTTATTGGTAAGGATACCCGTGTTTCTGGGGATATGCTGGAGGCGGCATTAGTAGCAGGTATGACTTCGGTGGGGATTGATGTGATTAAACTGGGAATCATCCCTACCCCAGGTGTTTCATACCTTACGTCAATGCTTGCGGTAGAAGGGGCTGTAATGATATCTGCTTCTCATAATCCGATAGCTGATAATGGAATAAAGTTCTTTACTGGTAAAGGATACAAACTAACTGACGATATGGAGGATGCAATAGAAGAACTTATCTTTAATTCTTTCTCATCTATTCCTTCTCCAACCTCAACAGATATTGGTAATGCAGAGGATGATCAAGGTTTTATTGATAAATACATAGATTATTTAGTTACTACAGTGGACTGCAATTTCTCTGGTCTAAAGATTGTTCTTGACTGTGCCAATGGAGCTGCTTATCGGGTCGCACCTTCTGTTCTGGAGAAATTGGGTGCTGAGATAATTACAGTCAACAACCATCCTGAAGGTGATAAAATCAATTATAACTGCGGTTCTACACATCCAGAAGTGATTCGGGAACTGGTTCTTGAAAACAATGCTGATCTGGGTATAGCTCATGATGGTGATGCTGACAGGGTTATAATGGTTGATGAAAATGGTAAGATAGTTGATGGAGATAGAATTATGGCTATTTGTGCACTGGATCTAATGCAGCGCGGAAACCTGAAAGGGGAAACCCTTGTGACTACCGCCTATAGTAATCTTGGCCTACATGAGGCCATCAAAAATCATGGTGGAGAAATATCCATTACAAGTAATGGTGATAGATATGTGCTGCAGGAGATGATGCAAAATGGCTACAATCTCGGCGGGGAACAGTCAGGCCATATCATATTCCTGGATTATAACAAAACTGGAGACGGTGTGCTGACAGCAATACAGACTGTCGCTATAGTAAAACGTTCAGGGAAAAGTATAGGAGAACTGGCAGAAGTTATGAAGGCCTGGCCGCAGAGGCTTGCTAATGTATTAGTTGAAAATAAAAATTGGGGAGAAAATTTTTCAATACAGGAAGCGATTAAAAAAGCTGAGACTGAACTGGGAGCAGATGGTCGTATTTTTGTCAGGGCCTCTGGTACCGAACCGGTAATACGGGTTATGCTGGAAGGAAAGAATGAAGATTTACTGATAAAACTGGAAAAAGAACTTGTTGACATAATTGAAAATGAATTAAATGAGGATAATGATAAACAATAATGATAAAGAATAATGGCACATAATGATGATACAGAATAATAATATACAATAATGATATGTAAAAACGATATACAGGTGAACCAGTACTTTCATGTTAGGCTTTGTTAGGATTTTATCCCATTAACACATAACTAATATAGACATTTAAATCTGTTATCTCTATATTTTCATTAACATAATGATGATTATATGCTATAATATAGTAGTATGTTCTTTAATGTATATTATAAGTACATTAAGACATACTACTTTTTGTTGTGGAGTTGTTCCGGGACTTTATTTTACAGGGAGGTGATAAGGAGACAAAATGACAAATAAAAGCGCCAGTACTTGGATGTGAACGGAAACATCTGAGTTGACGAGGAGGAGGTTTATCGAATATGTTCGGCGGATGCCTCCAGGTCTTCTCTGTTAGGCCTTGAATTTATCCTTTAAAACCGGTGAGTAATCTCTGGTACAAAGAGGGTAATCAATAGAGGAAAACTAAATATACGGAGGTAATAAAATGTGCGGAATTGTTGGATATGTGGGAGATAGAGAAATCTCCTCGACACTACTGGAAGGTCTCAAGAAACTTGAGTATCGCGGCTATGATTCTGCCGGGATTGCAGTACGGATGAATGGAGAGATCAAAGTCCTCAAAAAAGAAGGAAAGCTGCAGGAACTTGAAGCACTTGTTGAAGAAAACCCCCCTGTCGGGAAGTATGGCATTGGTCATACCAGGTGGGCAACACACGGCAGCCCTTCAGATTGCAATTCACATCCTCATCAGGACTGTAACGGAGAGTTCGTGATTGTTCATAATGGGATTGTGGAAAATTACCAGGGAATAAAGGAAAGGCTTCTGGAAAAAGGTCACGAGTTCAAGTCAGAGACTGATACAGAAGTAATTGCACATCTCTTTGAAGATATTTATAATGGTGATATGCAAGAGACCATTGTTAAGGTCATGGAGATGTTGGAAGGCTCGTATGCTTTGACCCTTCTGAGCAAGAAAGAACCTGATAAAATATATGCAATTCGGCAGGATAGTCCTTTGATTATAGGTCTGGGCATAGAAGAGAATTTCGTTGCCTCAGATATCCCTGCCTTTTTACAGTATACCAGGGAATTTTTGATTCTCAATGACGGAGAATTTGCTGAAATAACTGATCAAAATGTTTCAATTTATGATGAAAATGGTAATCGGATTAGCAGAGAGATTTTTAAAGTGGACTGGGATGCAGAAATGGCAGAAAAAAGCGGTTATGATCACTTTATGCTCAAGGAGATCCATGAACAACCAGATGCCTTGCGTCGTGTTCTGAGTAATCGGATCAGTCCGGGTAGTATTAATTTAAATGAAATAGATATGACACTTGATGAGATCAGTAAGTTTAACAAGATACAGATAGTTGCCTGTGGAACTGCTTATTATGCAGGAATGATCGGTAAATATGTTATCGAACAATTAAGCAGAGTACCTGTGGTAATAGATGTAGCCTCGGAATTTCGTTATCGTGATCCTCTGATTGATGAGAAGACATTGGTAATAGTAGTAAGTCAGTCAGGAGAAACCCTTGATACACTTGCTGGTCTGCGCCTTGCACAGAAAATGGGTGCAAAAATACTGGCACTTACCAATGTGAAGGGAAGTACGGTTTCGCGAGAAGCTGATGAGGTACTATATCTTCAGGCTGGGCCGGAGATAGCCGTTGCCTCTACCAAGGCTTATATTACTATGGTTGCTGCTTTCTATATCATAGCACTTTATTTAGCCAAAGCAAAAAAGACACTTTCTGAAGATAAATTAAGTGAATATATCAGTGAAGTTCTGAAGCTTCCTGACTTAGCTGCAGATACCATTAAAAACAGCGAACAAATAATTCAGGGTAGGGCAAAAGCTTATCACTTACAGGAAGATGCCTTTTTTATAGGTAGAAACACAGATTATACACTGGCTCTTGAGGGTGCTTTGAAACTAAAGGAAATTTCCTATATTCATGCAGAAGCATACCCTGCCGGTGAGTTGAAGCATGGTCCTCTCGCCTTGATTGTGGAGGGGGTTCCTGTGGTAGCTATTGCGACCCGGATGTCTCTTTATGATAAAACACTAAGTAATATCAAAGAAGTTAAGGCTCGAGGTGCAGATGTAACTGCAATAGCTTTTGCCGGGGAAACAGAAGTTGAAAAGTCTGTAGACCATGTACTTTATATCCCCAGGATAAACGAGATATTCAGTGGAGTACTGGCAATTATACCATTACAATTGCTGGCATATTACACAGCCCTGGAGAGGGGATATGATGTTGACCAGCCCCGGAACTTAGCCAAGAGTGTAACAGTTGAATAGCTCATTACTTTGATTTAAACACCCTGATTATGGTTTCTACCTTTACATCAGGGTGTTTTTTGTATTAAGAAACAGAGTTGTAAATGTTGTTTATAATAAATCAAATAGGGAACTTATAAAATAAGAACTTTTTGCCGGAGTAATTTCACTTAGTCAGAAGTATTAAATTTAACTTGGCGTTCTAACGTATCAGAATTTTATCTAAAAAAGTAATCTATTTAATATGAATAAGAATAACGAGTATGATAAACTTTAATAAAGAAGGTAGAATAACTACCAATAGAAAAAGAAAAAAGTATATATAAATGTCTATTTTATTATAATGGCTGCCATCTTTATAATAGTCCTAAGTTTGTAATTAGCTTAATGATGCATAAAGGAGGGAGAGAGAAAATCATGTCTGGATTAATGGAAGGAAAAACAGGATTAATTATGGGTGTTGCTAATAGTAGATCTATTGCATATAAGATAGCCGAAAGGCTTCATAAAGAAGGAGCAGAACTGGCCTTTTCATACCAGGATGAGAGGGTTGCTGAAAAAGCAGTGCCTCTATTTAAAGAACTGGATTCGATACATCATGATAAATTGAATGTACTGGATGATGATAATTTTGGAGAGTTTTTTTATAAACTATCAGATAAAGTTGATACAAAATTGGACTTTCTGGTCCATTCTATAGCAGGTGGTCCTGAAAAAGAGGATTTGAAAGGTATGTTCATAGATACCAGCAGAGTAGGTTTTCTACGTTCCATGGAGATAAGTGTCTATTCATTTATAAAAGCACTTCACTTCGCCTATCCAATGATGAAAGGAAGAAAATCTGCAGCTATAACACTAACATATTTTGGTTCTGAAAAAGTAATTCCTAATTATAATGTGATGGGTGTAGCAAAATCAGCGTTGGAGTCCTCTGTACGGTATATGGCAGATGATCTTGGGCAGAAAGGTGTCAGAGTGAATGCATTATCTCCAGGACCTATATTGACCAGAGCAGCAAGTGCTGTTTCGGATTTCAGAAACCTGCTTAAAGGATTTGAAGATAGGGCCCCTATGAAGAGGTTAATTGAAAGAGAAGAAGTAGCCAGCAGCGCTCTTTATCTATTAAGTGAGTTATCTTCAGGGGTGACAGGGGAAGTGGTACATGTCGATGCTGGATATAATATAAAGGGGTAGATAGGTAAGAGTGTGTAGGGAAAAGTGTAAATAGTGACATGATTGAGTATAATATCAGAAAAATATTTAGATAAACAGGGAGAGAAAGGACTAATCTAATCATGGAGATAAATTTTATATATGAGGTTGAAACAAGATTTACTTTTGACAGTAAGGAAGAGGCTTTTGAGGCTGTACCTTTTCTCAAAAAATCTTTGAATAAAGAAATAGTATGGAAAACATCCCATTATGGGCTTGATTTATTCAAAAAAGACATTATACTGAGGCTAAGCAGGGCTGAAATAGGTGATAAAATAATTAAATCCCTGGGATATAAAGAGAAAGATATCGGGGAATATCTGAATATACGAAAAGAATATGGTGAGAAGATTACAGATGGAATAAAGGATAGTTTCATAATGGATATATTACATGGAGAACGGACTTTTACAAGTCCTGATGAAGTGGAAGATGAATTAAACAAACTGGGTTATGATATTTTTATGTCCTTTGAAGGAAGAAGTATTATTGGTAAATATCAGCCTCTGGATCTGCAGTTGAAACTTATGTATTGTCAGGCACTTAAATACCCATTATTGCTTGAAATTGAGAAGGAAGCTCATACATATAGTGAGATACAGCCAATGATAATAGATATTAAGGATTTTATAAAAAGATATAATCTGGCTGACCGAGTAGTACAAAAGGAACCACCTACCTTATTGTATGAAGTATTAAAAAAAACCAACTAATCAAATAAAACAAATGTTTACATAAAGAGCTAGATGGTGTAGAATTATAAATGGTGATTACTATGGCTTCTTATCAGAAATCAGAGATAAAAATATCTGTTAGAAATATAATAGAGTTTATTATGCGCTCTGGAGATCTAGAAAGCGGCTTTATCGGCAGTAACCGTGCAGTTGAGGGAACCTATGCACACCAAAAGGTACAGAAGAGCCGCCAAAAAGAAGAATACGTATACCAGACAGAAGTTCACTTCTCTCATTCTGCAGAATATGATAAATTTATCCTGTCTATTAGCGGTAGAGCTGATGGTATAATCCATAAAGGAGATAGAATTATCATCGATGAAATAAAATCTACCGGCAAATCCCTAGAGAGTATTGACGAAAATTATAACCCCCTCCATTGGGGTCAGGTGATGCTATATGCCTACTTTTATATATTGGAAAAGAAAATGGATAAGATAGAGGTACAGCTTACATATTTTCAACTGGAGTCAGAGCAAACAAAGGAATTTGTCAGGAAGTATTCTCGCCAGGAACTTGAGGAATTTTTTGATGAGATTGTAGCTAGATATTTATACTGGGCAGACTACAAATATACCTGGAACAAGCAGCGAAATAGTGCTATAGAAGAACTGGATTTTCCTTTTGACTCCTATCGCAAAGGACAGCGGCAGTTGGCGGTATCTGTATACAAATCTATCCTGGACAATAAAAAACTATATGCACAGGCTCCTACCGGTATTGGCAAGACTATTTCAACTATTTTCCCTTCAATAAAGGCCATGGGAGAGAAAGGGTTTGAAAAGATATTTTATCTTACTGCCAGAACAGTAACCAGGCAGGTTGCTGAAGAGGGCCTTCAGCTCTTATATAGTAATAATCTTCGTCTTAAATCAATTACACTAACCGCTAAAGAGAAAATATGTTTCCAGGATAAAACGGAATGTCATCCAGAACTCTGTCCTTATGCCAGGGGACATTATGACCGGGTGAATGATGCATTGAAAGCAATAGTGGATAGAGAAGATCTGATCACACGGGATATAGTAGAAAAATATGCTGAAGAATATAAGGTCTGTCCCTTTGAGTTTTCCCTTGATCTTACACTCTGGGCTGACATGGTTATCTGTGATTATAATTATCTCTTTGACCCCAGGGTAGGTTTAAAAAGGTTTTTTTCTGATGATGGAGGAGATTATATATTCCTGGTCGACGAGGCTCACAATCTTATTGATCGAGCCAGAGAAATGTATTCTGCTGATCTCTACCTGGATGAGTTTATATATTTGAAAAAGGTTTTAAAAGAAAAGAAGGGATTACTTAATACGGGATATAAGGAAGAGGTATTTTATAAATTTCTGGCCTATCTTGATAAGTTAATCACTCTAATGAGTTCCTATCAGCAGAAGTTATCTAAGGAAAATGATTACATACAGAAAGAGGAGCCTCTTGAATATCAATCTATTTTGAATGGATTTATCAATAAAGCCGAGGAATTGTTGATTCTTAACCAGAAAGTAATTGATCCAGGAAATAAATTTGATAGCAATATTAGTTTTAATGATAAGTTTAACAATAAGAAAAATCACAATAACAATAACTACAATAACAATGATGATGATAAGAATGATAGTAATAATACAAGTAATAATCAGGAGTCGGCTAAGAACAATAATAATGGAGTAC
>JBKGXW010000012.1:0-43762 GCA_046546395.1 Halanaerobiales bacterium | reverse complement strand
GCTGTTAACCATCGAGTCGCAAGTTCGAGTCTTGCTCGGGGAGCCATTTTTTTATTATGGGTTTTTTTAATTGAAAAAATATGCATAGCTAAAAAATCATGATATCTGATCTTAATTATAAGATAATTATATATTGATATTAACTGTTACAATAATAAATATCAAAAATTCCCCTTATACAATTATGTGTAAGGGGAATTTATATTTTGATGAAATTATTTTTATATTTATACAAATTTATGTTAGCTTTTATTTACCTACTAGTTGTGATATTATATAATATATATGTTAGACGCTAAATGTTAGTCACTAAACATGGTCAACCTTAATATTAAGATTTACTTATTTTTAAGTGAAAGGAGTCCCAATTATGAAAGGAAAAATAGTTTATATAACTATTTTATTTTTTATAATCTTATCAGGTATGCTTTACTCAGAAGAATTTACATATGACTAAAATCTTCCCGGGAAATGGGTCTGTGAGCTATGATTATTCTCTTGAGGACGGATATGATCTTACACTTATATAATATATGAAATTATAAGCGGATAAGATATAAAAAATAATATATAAATAAAAAATAAAAAATAAAAAGGATTATATACTCTATTTATAGAATATATAATAGTGATAAAAAGAATAGGAGTTGTTAATCTTGTTAAAAATAATTTTCTATGGGATATTATACATTGTTTTAACTGGATGTATAATTTTTTATTTTGTTAAGGATAAATATATTAATAAAAAAATAGAACGATTACGACAGCCATTACTGGATAAAATATATAGTAAATTCAATATTAAAAAGAAATCAAGAAAAAAAACAATTGTCAGCATCTTTGAATGGGCACAGGTGATTATAGTTGCTTTGTTACTCGTTTTTATAATTAATGTTTTTTATTTTGCTAACTATACTGTCCCCACAGGCTCTATGCATCCTACCATTAAAATAGGAGAGAGATTTTTTGCTGATAAGATTTCCTATAAATTTATTGAACCTGAGCGTGGTGAAATTATTGTTTTTAGAGAACCATTTACAAATGAAAGTAGATATACAAAGAGGCTAATAGGACTGCCTGGAGAATCTGTAGAAATAAAGAATGGTGATATATTTATAAATGCTGAAAGAATTGAATTTAATCATGATTTTGAATATTATAATATGGGTATTATGGATGATAGTAAATGGTATATTCCTCAGGAAGGTGATTCTATAAAATTGGTAGAAGCTACTATTAGATATGAATATCATAACTTTTCTCTGGAGGAATTCAGAGGGTTGTTAAGAGATAATCCTAAGTTGATAAATGAAAGAATTTTTATTGAAACAGCCCGATTTATATTAAATGATGAATACCTGACAGGACCTATATATGACCGTGATATATTGAGAAAATTAATAAATGGTGAAAAAGTTACACTTACTAATGATTATTACTTTGCTCTGGGGGATAACTCAGATAATAGCCTGGATTCAAGACATTGGGGTTTTGTAGAAGATAGTAGACTTCTTGGCAGAATGTTATTAAGATTTTGGCCTATAAGTAGATTTGGTCTAGTTGATTAAGCTACAGGAAAGGACTAAAATGGACAGAAAGGGAAAGACAATAAGATTGATTGATCTATTTATAGTCTTTTTACGTATAGGTGGATTTACGTTTGGTGGTGGGTATGCCATGCTGCCCCTGATTGAAAAAGATCTTGTCGAAAAAAGAAAACTACTTACAGATCAGGAATTTCTGGATATTATAGCTGTAGTTCAGGGTATTCCAGGCATTATTGCTGTAAATACTTCCTTGTTTATCGGGTATAAGCTAAGAGGAATCCCGGGTGCACTGACAGCTGTTTCAGGTATTACTTTACCTTCAATTGTTATCATTGCATTGATAGCCCAGACTCTATTGAATATCAGGCAAAATCCGATTGTAGTTTCAGTTTTTTCAGGAATCAGGGCCTGTGTCGTTGTCCTGATTTTCTGGGCTGGTTTCAAAATGAGTAAAAAAGCTATAATTAAAAAATCAAGTATACTTTATACTATAGGTATGATTGTAGGAATGATGGTTTTTGAAATTCATCCTGTAATACTGATTATATCAGCTGGTATTATCGGTATAGTTACATCAAATATACAGTGTAAGATTGAGGAAGATACTGCATGATAATATTCGAACTCTTTATTGCATTCTTTAAAATAGGTCTCTTTACTTTTGGTGGTGGTTATGCTATGCTGCCCCTGATACAGAAAGAGATGTTGGCCCATAACTGGATTACACTGGAAGAGTTTCTTGATATAGTTGCTATTTCTCAGATGACTCCTGGTGCAATTGCAATAAATAATGCCACGTTTGTAGGATACAAACTGGCAGGTGTACCCGGTATTATTGCTACAACAATTGGTGTCATATCACCATCATTAATTATTATTGCTATTGTTGCGACTTTAATGAAAAAGTTTAGTGATCATCCCTATGTAGAAGCAGCCTGGATTGGGATTCGGCCTGCTGTCGTTGGATTAATTATGGTAGCAGTTATTTCTCTGGGAAGTGAGGCTATTACTACGTACAGGGGTGTAATTATTGCTTTAATATCAATCCTCTTGATAGCTAAGGCGAATTTACATCCCATTTTAGTAATTATAATATCTGGTGTACTAGGATTTGGTTTTCGTTATTTATTATTTTTCTAATTTTCTATTGCCCATAAGCCCTTTTTATAATTTACATCATTAGTAATTATTAAAAATAATTGTATAACTCTGCTTAAACTACGTTTTTTTTATTCGGGTTTACTTGTTTTGTTATAAAGAAAGTTTGATAATATGAAGAAAAAGTAGGAGTGTTGGAATTGGATTGGCTGAGAGAGTTAGATATTAAATTATTAAGTGATACAATTGGAAATGAAGTATTTTATACTGTTATAATTATTTTAATTATTTCTCTAATAAAATGGATATTCAATAGATTTGTCAATGATAAGATAGGTGAAGTGAAAGCCCGTTATCGCTGGAGAAAAACTACAACATACCTTGCTTTCTTTATAGGGATTATACTTATTTTGCCCATGTGGGTAAAAGGATTCAGTTCGTTTGTTACATATCTTGGTTTGTCGACAGCTGGTCTTGCTATTGCACTTAGAGATCTCCTGGCAAGTATGATAGCCTGGGTATTTATAATCTGGAAAAGACCTTTTAAATTAGGTGATAGAATAGAAATAGATGGAGTCGCTGGAGATGTAATTGATATCAGGTTATTTCAATTTACTATTGTAGAGATTGGCAACTGGGTAAAAGCAGATCAGAGTACTGGACGGGTTGTTCATATACCAAATAATAAAGTTCTGTTACAGGATGTAGCTAATTACACTATGGGATTTTCTTTTGTCTGGAACGAAATTCCTGTTTTAATTACATTTGAAAGCGACTGGCAAGAAGCAAAAAAAATATTGCTGGATATAGCTGAAAAACAATCGGGTGAAATGAAGGAATTGGCCAGAAAGAGAATTAAAGAAGCATCAAAAAAATTCATGATTTTTTATGGTAATCTTTCTCCAATTGTATATACAAAAATTAAAGAAAGCGGAGTGCTTTTGACAATTCGCTATTTATGTGAGCCAAGGAAGAGGAGATCCAGCGAAAGCCTTATCTGGGAAGAAATACTGACAACTTTTACTGACTTTGAAAATATTGATTTTGCTTATCCCACAAATAGATTTTATTTTAAAGAAGGCTATGAAAACAGACTGCATTCTTTTGGAATGGAAGGTGAAGATAGAATCAATGATTAATTTTAAGGAAATAGGTTTTATTAAGACTGGTTATGATGCTATTGCTCCTACACAACCGGAGCCTTCAACTAATGATCATTATCTAGAATTAAAAAAAGAATATATTCCAGGATTAAAATATCTGGAGAGATTCAACTATATATATGTAATATACTATCTCGATAGAATTGACAGGAACTGTGATATAAAATTACAGTTAGAGAAAGATGATAAGGAAGTAGGTTTATTTGCAACACGAACCCCTTACCGACCCAATCCTGTAGCTTTAAGTATAGTAAAAGTAATAAGAATAAAGGATAATAAAATATATGTATCTGGAATTGATGCCCTCGATAACTCACCGATTTTGGATATAAAACCATATATAAAGGAATTAGATAAAAAAAATGATGCCAATTCAGGCTGGTTAAAGGAAGATAATATGTTAGATAATAGGGTATATTTATATACAGATGGTGCTTGCTCAGGGAATCCTGGACCAGGTGGTTATGCCGCTTTAATAATTAATGGTAGCAAAGAATTTGAAGTAGTAGGATATCAGCCTGTAACAACCAATAATAGAATGGAATTAATGGCTGTTATTGAGGGCTTGAAGGAAATAAAAAAAGGATCATCTGTAAGGCTAGTATCTGATTCAAATTATGTATTAAAAGGACTGGAGGAATGGATTTCTACCTGGAAAAAAAGAGGGTGGAAAACAGCCAGTAACAAACCTGTGAAAAACAAGGACCTCTGGATAGAATTAGATAATATTATCAGAGAATATAATGTAGAATTTATAAAAGTTAAGGGACATTCCGGGCACGAATTAAATGAAAGGGTAGATTCTCTGGCCAGAGAAGAGATAGAAAAAAACTATCAGGGTTGATGAAGTCATCATAGTCCAGAGTATTTTTATTATAAATGGATTTGTATATTTGTAGGATTTTTTGTTAAGTATAAAGGCGCAGAATGATAAACTGTAAAAGACAAAAAATGATAAAAGAAAGGCAAAAAGAAAGCCCGCATACGTGCGGGGAATTAGTTCGGGAAAAAATTAGTCCAGAATAATATTTTTATTTGCACTGATTTACTACATTCGTTTCTGACAGTCAGGACATAGACCATAAAATTCCATCCTGTGACTATCTACTTCAAATGGAGTTTTGTTTGAAATTTCTTTATCTATAATTTCATCCATGGGAATATTCAGGTCAAAAACCCGTTCACAATCAGTACATGTAAAATGATAGTGGTTTCCTGGATTTCCATCAAAGCGACTGTAGGAACTACCATAATCCAGAATACTAATTTCACCCATTTCAGCCAGGAGTTTCAGGTTTCTGTACACAGTACCCAGACTGATATTGGAAATTTCCTTGCGAACCTGTTCATAAATCCAGTCAGCAGTTGGATGAGTATCGGTTTTACGAAGTACTTCAAGTATCTTTCTACGCTGTTTGGTCATTCTCTGTTTTTTCTTTTTCATGAGGTCTCCTTTCTAGATTGTTTATTATCGATAATTATTACTAATTAATACTACATATATTTTAACAGTAATATATGAGAAAGTCAAGGAATTTCAGGTATTTCTTTTCTTGACGTAAAGGAGATTATTTGATATCATAAATTAAAATTTTCATAATATGACTTATTATTAAATATCTGATTTAATATTAGTAAAAGCATTAATTAAAATATATACTATTGGAAGGTGATAAAGATGGCAGAAAAAAAGCAGAAAAGAATTTTAACCGGCGATAGACCTACAGGTAAACTTCATCTGGGTCATTATGTTGGTACTTTACAAAATCGAGTTAAATTACAGCATGAGTATGATACTTTTCTAATAATTGCAGATGTACAGGCACTGACTACTAATTTCGAAAAACCGGAGAAACTCTCCAATGATGTGCGCCAGGTAGCTAAAGACTATCTGGCAGTAGGGATGGACCCAGATAATACAACTATACTGGTCCAATCATTAATACCAGAGATTGCAGAATTAACTGTATATTACTCAATGATAGTTACTGTAAATCAACTAAAGCATAATCCTACTATTAAAACGGAATCAGCTCAGTATGGTTATGATGATATGACATATGGGTTTCTGGGTTACCCTGTTAGTCAGGCAGCAGATATTACATTCTGTAAGGCGGATCTGGTTCCTGTTGGTAGTGATCAACTTCCCCATGTAGAACAGACAAGGAAAATTGCCAGGAAGTTTAATCAAATGTATGGTTCTGTTTTTCCTGAGCCGGAGGCACTTATTGGAGATTTTCCCCGCCTGGTTGGAATAGATGGTGAGAACAAAATGAGTAAGAGTTTGAATAATGCCATTTTCCTTTCTGATACGGTTGAAGAGGTTAATCAACAGATACGTCAGGCAAAAACTGATCCGGCCAGGATAAGAAAGGATGATCCAGGACACCCTGAGGTATGTACAGTTTTTGAATATCATCAGGCATTTAATGACGAAGAAGTATCAGAGATTGAACAGTCGTGTAGAGCCGGTACTATTGGATGCGTTGCCTGTAAAAAGAATCTGGCAAATAAAATCAATGAAATGCTTGAGCCTATGAGAGAGAGACGTGCAAAATATGAAGAAAATCCAGAACTTGTAGACGAAATACTTATTTCAGGGACTAAAAAGGCACGTGATATTGCAAAAGAAACAATGAAGGAAGTCAGGGAAGCAATGCATCTTAATTATTTCTAAATTATGTTTATAATTTGATTACAAAAGGTGGGTATAATATACTAAGCACCTGCAACAAATTACCATTAAAAATTAGCTGTTAAATAATCATTATAAATTTAATGAGTAATAAATAGCTGTTTGACTTAATAAATATAGAGACAGACTAATATGAAACTAATTAAAGATGAAAGGGGTTTACTTAATGGGTAAACTTAGAATTGGTCTAATATTTGGTGGTCGTTCAAAAGAACATGAGATATCTATATTATCGGCCAGGTCTGTATATAATATGGCTGATAAAAGTAAATATGATCTGATACCTTTTGCGATTACAAAAGAGGGATACTGGCTTGATAGTGATAAGTCATTAATGATTCTCGAGGATGAAAATATTACTGAAGCATCTTTAACTAAAACAGCTCTGGCTGAGAATGAAAGAAACTCTGTCTCTGATAGCATTGAAAGCTTTATTAAGGAAAAAATGGATCTGGTTTTTCCTGTGCTGCATGGGCCATATGGAGAAGATGGGAGATTGCAGGGAATGCTGGAGATGCTTGATATCCCTTATGTAGGAGCTGGTGTCTTAAGTTCTGCTGCTGCTATGGATAAAGCAGTAATGAAACAATTATTTTCCTATCATAAGATACCACAGGGGAGTTTCATGGTCTGTTATAAATATGAATTGTTGGATAGACTTGATGATTTAAGTGAAAAAATTGAGAATACTTTAGGTTGGCCGTGTTTTATAAAGCCGGCAAACATGGGTTCCAGTATAGGCATATCCAAGGTTTATAATGCTGAGGATTTATATGATGCACTGCTGGAGGCTTTCAAGTATGATTATAAGGTTGTGATAGAAGAATTCATTTCCGGTCGTGAGGTTGAATGTTCTGTTTTTGGAAATACCGAATTTAATGCGTCACTACCTGGTGAAATCAGGGCAGACAATGATTTTTATGATTATAATGCAAAATACCAGGACAATTCCACTGAATTAATAATCCCGGCAGAACTGGATGATGAGATTATAGCACAAATAAGAAAAATGGCAATTGATGTTTTTAAGGCTGTTGATGGACGTGGGTTTTCCCGGGTTGACTTCTTTGTAGCTGATGATGAGAGAATATTAGTTAACGAAATCAATACTATTCCCGGTTTTACCAGATACAGCATGTATGCTAAGCTGTGGGAGGCTTCCGGTATAGAGTATAGCCAACTTATAGATAGACTTATTAATCTGGCTTTAGAATGGCAATCTATTTAAGATTGTCATTTTTGGGGTAAATTGACTTACGACTATAAAAGTGCCTGAAGTTATTATAAAGCCAACGTCGGGTTCAATACATATAAAGGGAACTAAAGTCGGTCCAGATAATCATGAGATATATAATGACATTTGGATTGTCAGAGCCGTGATCTTGAAGATATAATAGGTATATGAGAATACTATGCTTAAATGCATGAAATTATTATAGAAATCTAGTCTTTTCAGAAATATAGGAAGATCATGTTTTTGAGAAGGCTGTTGCTGCTTTCTGGAAATAAATAATATGGAGCTAAACTAAA
The DNA here is from genome assembly GCA_046546395.1 of Halanaerobiales bacterium. Lineage (GTDB taxonomy): Bacteria > Bacillota > Halanaerobiia > Halanaerobiales > DTU029 > JBDNGI01. The sequence continues at coordinate 35,729 of JBKGXW010000012.1, read as the reverse complement.
GTTCAGTATAAGCCTTACATAAATTGGAAAATGTTATTCAAAAAGGAGTATTATTATGGCATTGGAAATAATGCACATAGATATGGATGCGTTTTTTGCTGCTGTTGAACAATTGGATAATCCGGAGCTAAAAGGGAAACCTGTAATTGTTGGAGGAGTAGGCCTGGATAACCGTGGAGTTGTTTCCGCAGCATCCTATGAGGCAAGGAAGTATGGTGTTCATTCTGCTATGCCCATGGTCCAGGCCAGGAGTCTCTGCCCGGATGGTATATACCTTCAAGGACGTCACTATCGATATAGTGAGTTATCCAGACAGATTTTTGATATATTTTATGAATATACACCTCTAGTAGAAGGTATATCAATTGACGAAGCCTTCCTGGACTTAACTGGTTGTCACAGGCTCTTTGGTGATTCTATTGAAATAGGGAAGAAAATCAAGAGTGAAATCCAGGAAAGAATTGGTTTGACAGCATCAGTAGGGCTGGCTCCAAACAAATTTCTGGCTAAGCTGGCTTCAGGCATGGATAAACCAGATGGTTTTTTTATAATACCCGAAGATCGTATCTCGGAAATTCTTGAACCACTTCCAGTAGGAAAAATATGGGGAGTCGGGAAAAAGACTGAAGAAACTATGCAAAAGAGAGGTATTGAGACCATTGCTACATTAAAAAAATTAAAAATAAATGAGCTGGAAGCCATGTATGGAAAGATGGGTGTTCAGTTATATCATCTTGCTAGGGGTATTGATAATAGGGATGTGAAAGTAGATAACCAGATAAAATCAATCAGTCATGAAGAAACCTTTCAGGAAGATGTAACAGATAAGGATCAGATCTTATCCTGCCTTTTGAGGATGTCCTCCAAAGTTTCACGGAGGTTGAGGAAAAACGGTTTTGAGGGAAGTACAATTTTTATTAAGGTTCGTTATGGAGATTTTACTACCTATTCCAGAAGACTGACTATTTCTATTGCTACAAATGATATTGATCAAATATATGGTACAGGAAAACGTTTGCTGGAAAGAGAAAAACTATTGAAGAAACCTGTCAGATTGCTGGGTATTGGAGTAAGTAATTTATCTGTAGAAAACAGTAAGCAGTTATCATTATTTAATGATAGGATTAAAGAAGACAAACTTAATAAAACGATTGATGGCTTGAAAGACAAATTTGGTGATGGCAGTGTTATCAGAGCAAGGAACCTGGATTGAAGATATAATAGCATAAACATTTTTTGAATAGGACAATAAAAAAGTGAATATTTGAGAATTTCATATTTGCAATTTTTTGTTGAAGTTGTATGTATAATAACCTAATAAAGTTTTGTACCAGACAGGATTGCAAAAAAGGATTAATCCCTGCAACAGGGATTAATCCTTTTTTTTATTCCTCTTTCTTTCTGAATAAGTTCAACCACTTAAGAAAGGAAGGAAGTCTGAACCCTCCACCCAAGGATTTTGTATATTCATTTCTTTTGTCTTTATTTTTAGTCCAGGCATAAAAGTAGTTTATTTTCATAAGCCAACCCCCCCTTTTACTCATCTTTATTATATGTAACTAATGATAAAAATGTGATTAAAACCATTGGACAATTTCTTTATGGTTAAGAAATTATCTGCTTGCTTTGAATGAGGAATAATTTCTGAACCTGTACCTTAGATTTATAGATATTAAAATAGATGACGAAGTAAATTTCTTAATTAATTATATGTAAGAAAGGTGTTTAAAATGAGCTACTTTTGATATTTCAGGCTTTGAGATAATAAATATTCAATATTTTTTCAAATATTTTTCAAAAAAAAGAAGGAGTTTTTGCATTGATAAAGAATATTTAAAAATAGAGTGGTAGAAAGTGGTGGATAGTGGTAGTTGAGTGGTACATTATGTGGTGATTAAGTGGTAAAGAAGGTGAGATCATATGTTCATGGGCGAATATCAACACAATATGGATAGTAAAGGTCGGGTTATTATTCCTGCCAAATTCAGGGATGAGTTAGGGGAAAAGTTTGTGGCAACCCGGGGTTTAGATAACTGCCTTTTTGTGTATCCTATGAATGAATGGTCAGTTCTGGAGAGTAAATTAACCAATTTACCGATCACCAGTAAAAATGCCCGGACCTTTGTCAGATTTTTCTTTTCTGGAGCTACAGAATGTGAACTGGACAAACAGGGAAGGATATCAATCCCTTTAAACCTCAGAGAATATGCTGATTTGAGTAAGGAAACAGTTATTATTGGTCTAGCAAACAGGATTGAGTTATGGTCCAAGGAGAGATGGGACAGCTATCTGGATGATGCTGAAGATTCTTATGAGGACATTGCAGCTGCTATGGAGGAATTGGGAATATAAGTTGGGATGTGTATAATGGAATATAAACATAAACCTGTGTTATTGCAGGAAACTATAGATTATTTAAATATAAAAAAAGATGGAATATACATAGATGGTACCCTCGGCAGGGGAGGGCATACTGAAGCAATCCTTGAAAAACTACAGAATTCAGGCAGAGTTATTGCAATTGATCGCGATATCGCTGCTATAGAGCAGGTCAGAGAGCGGCTAAAGGAATATTATAATCTGGAATTAATACATAATAATTATGTGAATATCCCGGAAATACTTGATGAATTAAGTATTAAAAAGGTTGATGGAATGTTGTTTGATATAGGGGTTTCTTCTCCGCAGTTTGACAATCCCGATAGAGGTTTCAGTTATAATTATGAAGCCGACCTGGATATGAGAATGAATCAGGATCAAGGTCTAACTGCTGCCGATATTGTTAATTCTTATTCAGAAGAAGAGTTAACAAAAATAATCAGGGAATATGGAGAAGAGAGATGGGCTTCCAGAATAGCATCTTTTATCGTAGATTTTAGAGAAAAAAATAAAATCAGAACTACTTTTGATCTTGTAGATGTTATAAAAGCAGCAATTCCTGCTTCGGCAAGACGGTCAGGGGGGCATCCGGCAAGGAGGACTTTTCAGGCTTTAAGGATTGCCACTAATGATGAGCTAAATCAATTACGAAATATGATTGAAAATGTGATTTCCTTTCTGAAAAGGGAAGGAAGGATTTGCATTATAAGTTTTCACTCCCTGGAAGATAGAATAGTCAAAAATAAATTCAGGGAATTGGCAAAAAAGTGCATCTGTCCTCCAGATTTTCCGATCTGTGTATGTGATAAGACAGCAAGGTTGAAGGTGATCACAAGGAAAGTAGTCACCGCTAGTGAAGCAGAACTTGAAGAAAATCCCAGAGCACGCAGTGCTAAGTTGAGAGTTGCGGAAAAATTATAAAATTTGTTTTCAATAGAAACAGGATAAATGTGGGATTATGTTCTAAATAGAAAGGTGGGTGAATAAATTTGTTACAAACTAAAGCAAAAAGTTATTATAATTATGGATATGTTAATAATAAGGAAAGCAAACAGAATAAAAACAGAACTAATAATAAAAGTGATATATCTAAAACCGCGGTAGTACTAGTTGTAATGTCTGTTGTACTGATCGGGATATTTTTTGTATCTTATATTTGTCAGTTTGTGCAGATCACCCACTTGACTTATAAAATTGATGAAATGGAAAGCAATTTAGATAGCATAAATGATGATAATTATTTACTTAGAATTAAATTAGCTGAAGAAAAATCCATGGCCAGGATTGAAAAAATTGCCAGGGAAGACTTAAGTATGGTTGAACCAGAACAGGTTGAAGTTGTTGTAATAAATAATGATAATGTCAGAAAGATAGATACATTACCAGCAGATACAAATGAACAGGTATTCTTTGTAAAGGTATTTAATGATTTTATGAATAAAATTGGGACAGTTAAGGCAGAAGAAATAGATTGATTACAGGGGGATTAAAATGTCAACTCATCCTCATCTGCAGGTCAGAAAGCGCATTATAAATTTATTTTTAATATTTTTTTTGATGGTTACCGGATTAGCGTTAAGACTTATCTGGATTCAGGTTGTTAATAGTGAAGAATATCAGAACAGGGCCATTGAGCAGAGAACAAGGGCACTGAAAGTGGAACCTAAAAGAGGAATTATTCATGATAGAGAAGGTCAGGAATTAGCTGTCAGTGCAAGTAGTGAAACTGTAGTGGCACAACCAATGGAAATAGACGATCCAGCAAGAACAGCCCGACTTCTATCAGGTGTTCTGAAGATATCTTATGATGATATCTATAAGAGAATTACCAGACGAGCAAGTGCTGTTTATGTGGAAAGGAAAGTAAGTGAAGATGTTGCACGTGCAGTGAGAGAAATGAACCTTCCTGGAATTACTTTTACAGAGGAAAGCAAGAGATTTTATCCAAAAGGAAATCTGGCCAGTCATATTCTGGGTTTTGCAGGTATTGATAGTCAGGGACTGGATGGTATAGAGCTTTCATATGACAAGTATCTAAGGGGTACACCGGGCAAAATTGAAGCAGAAAGTGATGCTGCCGGTCGTTCTATTCCTGACGGTATACAGGAATATGTTGCCCCGCAAAATGGATATAATTTATATTTAACAATAGATGAAACTATTCAATATATTGTAGAACGTGAACTGGATAAAGCAATGAATGAGTTTCAGGTTACTGGTGGAACAGTAATAGTGATGGACCCTGTTACCGGAGGAATCCTGGCTATGGCCAATCGTCCTGATTATAATCCCAACAGCTTTGCAGAATATCCTCAGAGTTTATGGAGAAACCGCGGCATTTCTGATGGGTTTGAACCAGGCTCTACATTTAAAATAATCACTACAGCTGCTGCTCTGGAAGAGGGCGTTGTTAATGAAAATGATCGCTTTGTTGACCCAGGTTATATCAAGGTAAGTGGGGAAACTATAAATTGCTGGAAACATGGGGGTCACGGTAGTCAAACTTTTGCAGAAGTTGTTCAGAATTCCTGTAATCCGGGATTTGTTCAGGTTGGAATGAGAGTTGGAAAGGAATCATTCTACAATTATATAAAGGCCTTCGGATTTGGAGATGAGTCTGGAATAAAGCTTCCGGGTGAGGCTAATGGAATTGTTTCAAAATATGATGCTATCGGTCCTGTAGAATTGGCTACTATGTCATTTGGTCATGGTATAAATGTAACCCCAATACAACTAACAACTGCTGTTTCTGCAGTTGCAAATGGCGGGATGTTACTACAACCCAGGTTAGTTCAGGAAATAAGGACTCCTGACGGAGAACTAATAGAGGAAATTGAGCCTGTCAGAATAAGGCAGGTGGTTTCAGAAGATACCGCTCAACGTACGCTGAATTTACTGGAAGGGGTAGTAGAAGAGGGTTCAGGTGCAAATGCAAAGATTGAAGGATACAGGATTGGTGGTAAAACCGGTACAGCCAAACACTATGGTGCTGAGGTCTATGATGCTTCATTTATCGGTATTCTCCCCCTTGATAACCCCCAACTGGTTATTAGTGTTGTTTTGTATGGTGTAACAGGCTATCCTTATTATGGAAGCCAGACTGCTGCGCCTATGTTTCGCCGAATTACTTATGATACTCTTCGTTATCTTGATATCCCTCCACAATTAAATGAACAGGATACTATCTCAGAAATTAACAAGGTAAATGTACCTAATTTAACAAATGCAGATATATTTAAAGCAGAAAATATATTGAGAAATAATGGTTTAGATGTTAAGATTATAGGAGAGTTAAATAATGTTGTCAGACAGGTACCGTTATCTGGAGCAGAAGTACTTACCGGGACTACTGTTTTACTCTTTACTGAAGATGTTGAAAATGTTAACTACCTGATTGCTGTACCCGATCTCAAAGGTTTGACAATAGAAATGGCCGGGAACTTATTGAGCCAACTGGGGCTAGAGATGGAGAGTACGGGCTCTGGAAGAATTGTCGATCAGGAAATTAAGCCAGGAGAAAGGGTACCGGCAGGCACAGTATTACAGGTCGAATTGAAAGAAGATGGTTAATATTGCCGAAACTGGTTAAAATAGTTGTTGGGGGTATGTATAAATGATTTTACGGGATTTAATAAGAGACCTGAAGAGTGAAAAAATAAATGGAAACCTTAATAAAGAAGTCAAAGATATTGTCTATGATTCCAGACAGGTTGAAGAAGGAAGTCTTTTTGTATGTATTGAGGGATTTAAAGTAGATGGTCATAGTTTTATTGGTAAAGCTATACAGAGTGGAGCAGTTGCAGTTATTATTGAAAAAGAAATTAATGAATATCATGAAGGAATCACCTATATAAAAGTAGCAGATAGTAGAGAAGCAATGGCATATCTGTCGGCTACTTTTTTTGATTATCCCCTGAAAAAACTTGATTTAATTGGTATCACCGGTACAAATGGGAAGACAACCACTACTTATCTAATCCGTAATATGATGGAGAATTCAGGAAGAGAAACTGGTTTAATTGGTACTATCAAAAATATAATTGCCGATAAAACACTTCCGGCAACAAGAACTACCCCGGAATCCCTTGACTTATATAGCCTTTATAAAAAAATGCTTGATGCCGGATTATCAAAGGTTGTTATGGAGGTGTCCTCTCACGCCCTTGATCTTAAAAGGGTTATTAACATGCAGTTCAAAGTAGGGATATTTACCAATATCACACAGGATCATCTGGATTATCATAAATCTTTAGAAGATTATCTAAAAGCCAAGAGTAAATTATTTGAACAGATAAAACCGGGGGGTTATGCTGTTGTTAATGTTGATGACCCTAGATCAGACTATATAATTGAGGCCTCACGTGGAGAGGTTATTAGCTATGCGATTAATAAAGATGCTGATATAAAAGCGGTTGATATTGATTTATCTCCACAGGGTGTTTCTTTCAGAGTCGAAGGAAAATTGAACTTTATTATTAATATGAATCTGACTGGACTGTTTAATGTATACAATACACTGTCTGCAATTGGATGTGGTTATGCACTTGGTTTAAGTATTGACGAAATCAAAGATGGTCTGGAAAAAGTAGAAGGTGTTGCGGGTCGATTTGAACTGGTAGATGAGGGTCAGGGTTTTTCTGTGATAGTTGATTATGCCCATACTCCTGATGGAATGGAGAATGCTTTGAAGACTGCTCTGGAATTTGTAAAGGGAGATATTATCGTTGTCTTCGGCTGTGGTGGTGACCGCGATAAGGACAAACGACCCAAGATGGGAAAAATGGCAGTTCGATATGGTGATTATGCTATATTGACTTCAGATAACCCCCGTTCTGAAGAGCCTCTAAATATAATTAAGGATATTGAAGAAGGGATTAAGGATTCTGAAATACCATATAAGATAATTCCTGATAGAAGAGATGCAATCTTTTATGCAATTGACAAAGCGGAGGCAGAGGATATGGTAATAATCTTTGGTAAGGGCCATGAAACATATCAGATTTTTAAAGATAAGACTATCTCTTTTGATGATAGAGAAGTAGCAAGAGAAGCCCTTAGGAGTAAAAATAAAGGGACAGAAACTGAGGGTGATAAATAATGAAGTCAATGAATATTGAGTTTATCGCTGAGTCAATGAATGGCGAAATTGTTCAGGGAAGTTCTTCTCTTACAATAGATGATATATCTATCGATAGTCGTACTATCAAGGCTGGTGGTTTATTTTTTGCTATTATAGGTGAAAAAATGGATGGTCACCAGTTTGTAAATAATGCAATTGAAAATGGTGCAGCAGCACTTGTTGTGGACAGGAATGTTGAGGTAGATGATTCAATTGCCGTAATCAAAGTTAAGGATACTTCCAGGGCATTACAGGACCTGGCCAGAGAGTATCGTCGATTTATTAAAGGTCTTACAGTAATTGGTATAACCGGGAGTGCAGGTAAGACATCTACTAAAGATATGATTGCTGCACTTTTAGCGATAAAATATAAATCAAAGAAAACTAGAGGAAATTTTAACAATTATTATGGTCTTCCCCTTACTATTCTGGAGCTTGAAGGAGATGAAGAAGTTGTTGTCCTTGAAATGGGCATGAGCAATCTGGGAGAGATAGATTTACTAAGCAGTATTGCAGAACCAGATATTGGTGTAATTACAAATGTGGGGGAAGCACATCTAGAGTCACTGGGAAGTATAGAGAATGTAGCCAGAGGCAAAAGTGAGCTAATAGCCTCCCTATCTGATAATGGAATTGCAGTACTTAATTTCGATAATATATATGTACGAAATATGAAGAACGTGTTCAGGGGGAAAGAAATTATATATTACGGTTTATCTCCTGAAGCAGATATTTATACTGATGATATAAGCAATAAAAATTCCGGGGTAGAATTTATTGTACACTATCAAAATGACAAGATAAGAATTAAGCTTAATAGGCCAGGTAAGCATAATGTTTATAATGCACTTGCTGCTATTGCTGTAGCGCGTTCAATGCATCTTAGCTGGGATGAAATAAGGAAAGGCTTTTCTCTGGTAGAATATTCAGCTTTGAGATGGGAACTTAAAGAAAATAGTGTTGGTGTTACAATTATTAATGATACATATAATGCAAACCCTCTGTCTATGCAGGCGGTAATTGAAACAGTCTGCTCAATGGATGCTGAAAGGCATATTCTGGCCCTTGGTTCTATGCTTGAGCTGGGGGATGAAGAGAGAAGAGCACACCTTGATTTAGGGCAATATATCGCAGATAAAGATGTTGACTTTATACTAACAGTAGGCGATACAGCATCTCTAATAGCGGATGGAGCAGAGAAGACTGGTATGGATGGTACTCAAATAAAGCGGATTGCTAATAATCAGGAAGCAGTTGAATTTCTGAAAAATTACCTAAAACCTGATGATATAATACTTGTCAAAGGATCTCGTGGTAATAAGATGGAGGAGATTGTTGAGGGATTACTCTAACCATTATAGCAAAGAATCTGGACGTTTTAGCAGGTGATTTAGAGAAGAACCCTATTTTTATAGTGGAGGGATAGTGATGACCTACTTTTTAGCAGTAACATTACCTTTTTTAATAATACTGATATTTGGCCCGGGGCTGATAAAGGGCCTGAAATATTTAAGCTTTGGTCAGCAGATAAGAGGGGAAGGGCCTAGCTCACATATGAAGAAAGAGGGTGTACCTACCATGGGAGGAATCCTGATTATACTTGCCGTAGTGGTTACATCTTTTATAATACTTGATTTTAATATGAGAATTCTATGGTCTCTTATAACTACCCTTGGAATGGGCTTTATAGGTTTTCTGGATGACATTATAAAAATACGCAGTAAAAGGTCCCTCGGTTTGAGGGCAAGAGGTAAATTGCTGGGTCAGATACTTGTCGGCTCAATGCTGGCTGGATATGTAACTTTTTACTCGGATCTGGGGACAAGTATTCTTATTCCCATAACAGGATGGGAACTTGATCTGGGCTATGGAATTATACTTTTTATAATCTTTATTGTAGTTGGGTTTTCAAATGCTGTAAATCTTACAGACGGCCTGGACGGTCTGGCCTCGGGTGTTACTCTTATAGTTGTAACAGCTTTTGCAGTTCTGGTATCTGCGATGGGTTATTCACAACTGGCTCTATACGGACTTATAATAGGCGGTGCATCTCTGGGCTTTATCTGGTTTAATAGTCACCCCGCTCAGGTTTTTATGGGCGATGTAGGTTCACTGGCACTTGGCGGTGCAGTTGCAGCAATAGCTATTCTATCTAGAACTGAGTTATTTCTGGTAATAATCGGTGGGATATATGTGATAGAAGCACTTTCAGTTATGATTCAGGTGAGTTATTTTAAACTTACAAAAGGAAAAAGGGTTTTTAAAATGACACCAATTCACCACCATTATGAATTAAATGGACTGGCTGAGGCCAAGGTTGTATCGCGTTTCTGGATAATGAGTATAGTTTTTGCTATATTGGGACTGGCCAGCTATTATGCGATATGAGGTTTTCAGATTGAATGAAATACGATGTTGAATGAGCGGAAGAATAATTATCCCGATCATAGAATGTCATCGGAGACAATTTCTTTAAAAAAGGGAGTATAGATATGTTAGAAGTAAAGGACAAAAAAGTAGCTGTGATTGGTTTAAGTAGGACAGGCATGGCTTCTGCTCGAAAGCTGGTTGAATGGGGAGCAGAGGTAGTGGTTTCAGATGTTAAGACTGCTGATCAATTAAAGGATGAGATGGAGAAACTCAGCGATATCGAACTGGAGTATGAACTTGGTGGCCATGGGGATAAATGCATAAGTGCAGATATGATTGTGGTTAGTCCCGGTGTACCCCTTGACATTCCTTTTTTTCATAAGGCTGCAGAAAAGAAGATACCAATTATCAGCGAGATAGAACTGGCCTATAATTTCACTGAAGCCAATATTATTGCAATTACTGGTACAAATGGTAAAACTACAACCACCTCACTTATTGGTGATATATTGAAGAATGCCGGAATTGGGGAAGTCAGGGTTGCTGGAAATATTGGCAATCCGCTGGTAGCAGAGGCAGCCGACCTTTCCAGTAATGACTGGTTGGTGGTTGAAATTAGCTCATTCCAACTGGAAACAATTAAGGATTTTAAACCTGATATAAGCGTCTACTTAAACTTCACCCCTGATCATCTGGACAGGCACAAAAGCATAGAGAATTACTGGGAAGCCAAAAAAAGGATTTTTGAAAACCAGAATGCTGATGACATTGCAATTGTTAATGGGGATGATAGAGATGTTATGAAAGCCGTTGATGGATTTCCAGGTGATATTTTTATGGTAAGTTTTGAACCAGATATTGCTGAGCAGAAGAACTCGTGTCAGGAGGGGGTTTTTAGAGGAATATCTATAAATGATGGTTATCTGACAATTATTAATAACAACATGCAATTGAAAGTAATAAAAACTCAGGATATACCTCTTAAGGGCAATCATAATATACAGAATGTTTCTTTTGCTGTTCTTACTTCTCATCTGGCTGGTGCTCCAATAGATGTAATCAGAAGAACAATTATAAGCTTTAAGCCAGTAGAACATAGACTGGAGGAAGTTGCTGTACTGCCAGGGGGAATACTGGTAATTGATGACTCTAAAGCTACAAATCCTGATGCTGGTATTAAGGCCGTTGAGGCCTTTGAGGAACCTCTGATATTGATTGCTGGTGGTCAGGACAGAGATGCAGATTTTTCTGAATGGGCAGATACCATCAATGGCAGAGTTAAAACTCTGATTTTACTGGGTGAAACACGTTTTAAAATGAGAGAAGAAGCATTAAATCACGGTTTTGCTAATATAAATATACATATAGCAGAAAACATGCAGAAGGCTGTTCAAATTGCTTCAGAGGATCTGAAACCAGGTGATGTTCTACTGCTGGCACCTGCCTGTCCCAGCTGGGATATGTATACAAGTTATAAAGTCAGGGGAAAAGAATTTCAGAAAAATGTACAGAATCTATTAATGTAGTAATATTGTATATTATATCTTTTGCGTGGAAATATAGACAGATGTTTTGCTCCGGGCAAAATGATCGCCTTTTTTAGTAACTTAGAAAAGGTACCATATTTATAAGTTAGTTCTATATTTTTTTGAGGGGGAATTGAGTTTGGAGTCAAAACAGGCACCTGATTATATATTATTCTTTGTTGTTATTACATTAATGTCTATTGGACTAATAATGATACTCAGCGCCAGTTCAATCAGGGCGCTTGCCGACTATAAAGATAGTTTTTACCTTTTCAAACATCAACTGGTCTGGTCACTGGTAGGAATTGGAGCTATGTTCGGTTTTATGCATATCGATTACCATTTATATCAGAAACATGCTATGTTAATTTTGCTTATTACAATTGTAGCTCTGGTTCTTGTATTAATACCTGGTCTTGGTAGGGTTGCTGGTGGTTCCAGGAGGTGGATCAATCTGGGGCCAATAGGTATTCAACCATCGGAAATGGCCAAACTGGGACTGGTTATTTATCTTTCTGCATATTTTTCTAAAAAAGGAGAAAAGATAAAATCCTTCACAGATGGTTTATTGCCTCCGATAATTGTACTGGGTGTAATCTGTTTGTTGATTCTAATGGAACCTGACCTGGGAACTGCAGTTACAATTGCAGGGACATTCTTTATTATGATTTTTTCAGCAGGTGCAAAGGCCTTACATTTATTTTTCTTGACACTGGCAGGAATTCCCATGCTGTGGTTTTTTATTTATAGTGAGCCATATCGTAAGGAGAGATTTCTGGCTTTTCTAAACCCATGGTCAGACCCACTGGATACAGGATATCATATTATCCAGTCATTACTTGCTCTAGGTTCTGGTGGTATTTTTGGGGTTGGTCTGGGGCAGAGTAAACAGAAATTCCTATATCTACCGGAGCCAGGTACTGATTTTATTTTTGCAGTAATTGGGGAAGAACTGGGAGTACTGGGCACATTACTGGTTTTGATGCTCTTTTTCTTATTTGCCTGGAGGGGCTTGAAAATTGCTTCAAGTGTACCTGATATGTTTGGCTCGATGATGGCTGTTGGAATTACTACTATGGTTATTATCCAGGCTATTATAAATATAGGCGTTGTTACATCATCCATGCCTGTTACCGGTATAACACTTCCTTTTATCAGTTATGGTGGTACATCCCTTGTGATAATGCTGTCAGCAGTTGGGGTTTTGTTGAATATATCACGACAGGCTCTGGAATAATATAGAGGATATGAGGTGTATTTTGATGAAAGCAATCATTACTGGTGGAGGTACTGGAGGACATATATATCCTGCTCTGGCTGTTTTGCGTGCGCTGGAGAATAAGGGTTGGGATATCTTATATATCGGTTCAAGGGGTGGTCTAGAAGGCAATATTATACCAGCAGAAGGCATAAAATTCCGGGAAGTAAATGTTGCGCCTTTACCTCGTAAGCTATCTCTCAAATTAATAAGTTCTCCTATAAAGACAGCGGTTGGTTTCTACCAGGCCCGAAAAATTATTAAGGGTTTTAAACCAGATATCGTTCTGGGAACAGGTGGATTTGTAGCAGGTCCTGTGGTACTCGCTGCTGCGATGTTAAAAATACCGAGTGTAATACAGGAACAAAATGTTTACCCTGGTTTTACAAATAAAATGCTCGCCAGGTGGGTAAACGCCATTGCCCTTAATTTTGCAGAAGCCAGAAAATATTTTCCTGAAAATATAAAAGCAGAATATAGGGTTACTGGTAATCCCATACGAAAAGTTATTCTTGATACTGATAGAAAAAGCGGTATGAAACAACTGTCACTTGATGCTAACCGAAAAACTATACTGGTTTTTGGCGGTAGTCAGGGCGCCATGAGTATTAATAAGGCGATGATCGACGTATATAGACATTTCCAGGATAACAATAGAATACAGATAATTCATATAACCGGGAAGAAAAATTATAACACTATTCTTGATGAAATCCGCAAAGAAGGTATTAATATAAACAAATCTGGCCATTATAAAATTAAGTCATATATCACTCATATGGAATATGCCTATGCTGTTGCTGATCTAGTTGTCTACAGGGCAGGTGCTACCGGTATAGCAGAGATTACCGCAAAGGGAATCCCTGCAATATTGATACCTTACCCATTTGCTGCAGAGAATCATCAGGAATATAATGCCAGGAATCTTGAAAAACATGGTGCAGCAGTAGTTATTCTGGATAAAGACCTAAACGGAAGAAAATTGATTGAAAAGATAGAGATGCTTATCAATGATCATAAAAGACTTAGCGAAATGTCAAGAAACAGCAGGAAACTGGCAAATCCTGATGCTGTAAAGAATATTGTTAATTTAATAGAAGAGATGGTATAATATATTTTGGTGTTATATTATAATATATTAGTAGTACAAGCTATAGTTAACATAAAAATATTACCCGGCATATATTATTAAGTGTAGGGATGAAAAGAGGTGATACATAGATGAAAGATTTCAGGCGGGTACATTTTATTGGAATAGGCGGTATATCCATGAGTGGAATTGCGGAAATCCTGCTGGAAAAAGGTTATCTTGTTACTGGATCAGATCTAAATGACTCGCATCTACTGGATACCCTTCGAGAAAGGGGTGCAGAGATAAATATCGGTCATGATGAATCAAATGTAGAAGGAGCAGATTTAGTAGTAATATCAAGCGCTATTCCCGCAACAAATCCTGAACTTATCTATGCACGAAAAAATAGAATACCTATTTATAAAAGAGCTGAAATAATCGCAGAGTTTATGAAAGAACAGAAAGGGATTGCCATATCAGGGACACACGGCAAGACCACAACTACATCTATGACAGCAACTATTTTACTTGAAGGTGGGCAGGAACCAACTATACTGGTTGGCGGTGAACTTAATATAATTAAAGGAAATTACTATCTGGGTAATGGTGATTACTTAGTTACTGAAGCTGATGAAAGTGATGGTTCCTTTTTGTATTATCACCCAGAAGTGGTTGTTGTAACAAATGTGGAACTGGATCATCAGGATTATTATGATTCAGAAGAAAAACTTTTTAATACCTTTAGACAGTTTCTAGATAAAACTCCAGAAAGCGGCAGGTCAATAGTATGTGCAGAAGATGAAACACTGATGGAACTTGTTGATCATGAAGATAAAAGAGTAGTATCTTATGGTATCGAAAAAGGTGATATTCAGGCCCGTGCATGTAAGTATTATCCCTTTGGCAGTATATATCAATTGTATATTGAGGGTAAATGGATCGGAGAAGTGAATCTACAGGTACCGGGTAGGCATAATATCCTTAATTCACTGGCAGCAATTGCTATTGCAGACCATATAGATATGAACAGACAGCAGATAATAAAAGGTATTGAGAAATATTCAGGTGTTCATCGACGTTTTGAAAAAAAAGGACTATTGGGTGATATATTGATAATAGATGACTATGCACATCACCCCACAGAGGTTGAGGCAACTCTGAAGACGGCTAAAAATGCTGGTTATGAAAGACTATTGGCGGTATTTCAACCACATCGATATACACGAACAAAACATCTAATGAATTCCTTTGATGAGTCATTCAAGATGGTTGATCATCTGATTGTAACAAATATATATTCAGCTGGTGAAAAGAAAATACCCGGCGTAAATGCTGAAGACATGGCTAAATCAATTGCTATGAAAAGTGATTGTCCAGTAGATTATATCGCAGAACTTGATGATGTAGTAAAATATCTTAGCAGAGTTGTACGCAGCCGTGATTTAATTATCACTCTGGGGGCAGGCGATGTATACAGGGTAGGAGAATTACTACTGGATACAATAAAGAAAAACAGAGAGATGGCCTGAAAGAGGAGTTGTTGATTTATGACACAGAATAAACTTCTAGC
Source organism: Halanaerobiales bacterium (assembly GCA_046546395.1). Classification (GTDB taxonomy): domain Bacteria; phylum Bacillota; class Halanaerobiia; order Halanaerobiales; family DTU029; genus JBDNGI01. The sequence continues at coordinate 20,435 of JBKGXW010000012.1, read as the reverse complement.
ATTGTTGATTGCTTTTATAAGTACTATTTCACTGATATCATTCTCTCTTTCTCCTTTTTTTGATATTCAGACCTATCAATATCAGGGGCATGCAATAATTTCAGAAGATGAACTGAATAATGTAATTGCTGAATATAATAATGCCAATATATTATATCTTGATCATCGTGATCTGGCCAGGGATCTCAGGGGAATAAGCTATATTAAAGATGTAAAAATCACCAGAGATTATCCTGATACCGTGATAATCAACATTACTGAGCGAGAGCCATTAGCAAAAATAAATAATAATGGTAAATATCTCGCTTTTACAGCGAGTGGTTTTATTGTTGAATCTGGAGCTCTAAACACAAGGGTTAAAGTGCCTGAAATAATGGGGCTTGGTTATTCTTTTGACAATAATCGTATAAGTTTTTCTCCAGTATTGTCTGATATTGTACAGGCCCTCCATGAGTTAAATATAGATAATAGATCAAGACTTAGTTCTGTAATATATGAAGGTAATAGTTTAACAGCCTATTATTCTCAGGTTCCAATTTACCTTGGTGAGCCTATAGAAGTTAAAGAAAAATTTAATATTTTACAATCTATTATAAATAAGATTATTCAGGAAGAACTGCAGGTTGAGTATATAGATTTGAATCTATATAAAAGGCCTGTGATAAAATTAAAATAAATTATTTCAGCATAAAAAAAGGAATTTACAAATTAATGTTGAATTAATTCTTTAGAGTTAGTATAGTCTCGGGGAGGAGGTTAAATTTGTGGGAGGTCGCAGAATAGTTTCCGGACTTGATATTGGAACAACCAAAATTTGCGCTATTATCGCGGAAGTATCAGAAGAAAATAATAATATAGACATTATTGGAATTGGACTATCTCCTTCACATGGTTTAAGAAAGGGTATTGTTGTCGATATTGATGAAACGAGTAAGGCTATTAAAGATGCCTATAAAAAAGCAGAAAGAATGGCTGGGATTACTATTAACTCGGCATTTGTTGGGATCGCTGGGGCTCATATTTCTTCACTAAATAGTCATGGAGTTGTAGCTGTAACCGGTGAGGAAAAAGAGATAAAAGGAACTGATATACAGCGTGTAATGGATGCTGCAAAGATAATCCCTTTGTCTGCAGAAGAAGAGATGCTTCATGTTCTGGCCCGGGAGTTCATTGTAGATGGTTGTGCTGGTATTAAAGACCCTCTCGGTATGTCTGGAGTCAGACTGGAAGTTGAAACACATATTATAACCGGATCAAGTACTTCTATACAGAATCTTGTCAAGAGTGTGATGCGTGCTGGATTAAACGTAGATGATATTGTACTGGAACCACTTGCTTCCAGTGAATCTGTACTGACAGCAGATGAAAAGGAACTGGGAGTTGCACTTATAGATATGGGTGGAGGAACGACTGATCTGGTCGTTTTTCATGAGGGTAGCATATGTTATTCGTCTGTCCTACCTGTTGGAGGTAATCATGTAAGTAATGATATTGCTGTTGGTTTACGTACACCAATTACAGAAGCAGAAAAAGTAAAGATTACATATGGTTGTGCCTTGAGCAGGATGGCTGCTGATGATGATTATATAGACGTTTCAACAGCAAGTGGTAAGGAAAAGAGGAAGGTGCCTCTTAAAAATCTCTGTGAGGTGATTGAGCCTCGTATGCAGGAAGTATTTACCCTTGTAAAACGCGAACTGGATAGAGTAGGTCCAAGGGATCTTACACCTGGTGGTATAGTATTAACAGGGGGTGGATCATTAATTGCGGGAGCAGGTGAACTGGCTTCAGAGATAATTGAATTACCAGTTCGACTTGGGGAGCCTGGATATATTAATGGTCTGTCAGATGTGATAGATAATCCTGTTTATATTAAAAAGGGTGACAAGGTTCCTAAAGCCATATTTGCAACAGCTGTAGGTCTGATTGAGTATGGCATGCGTTATCATAAGCCTGCTATTAAAAAGAATGTTTTTGCTCAGGAAGTAGTTGAGAACTTTTTTGATAAAATAAAGAACATCTTTAATAATTGGTTCTAGCTTTTAAATAAATAAGAAGAATTATGAATCAATTATCATAAAAAAATATTTATTAAGTTATGGTGATTAAGGGAGGTAACATAAATTGTTTGATATTGGAACAGAAATAGAGCAATTTGCAAACATAAAAGTAGTGGGTGTTGGTGGTGGAGGTAATAATGCTGTCAATAGAATGATTAATCAGGGACTTGACGGTGTTGAATTTATTGCCATAAATACAGATGCCCAGGCTTTATTATCTTCTAATGCTGGAAGAACTATCCGTATTGGTGAAAAAATCACCAGGGGATTGGGAGCCGGTTCAGATCCATCTATTGGTAAGGAAGCTGCTGAAGAAAGCCGGGAAGAAATTGCCCAGGCCCTGGATGGAGCTGATATGGTATTTGTAACTGCAGGTATGGGTGGCGGTACTGGAACAGGAGCAGCGCCGATAGTAGCTGAAATTGCAAAAAATCTGGGGGCTCTGACTGTAGCGGTTGTGACTAAACCATTGACTGTAGAAGGTCGCAAAAGGAAAGATAATGCGGAACTTGGTGTCGAGAATTTGAAAAACAGTGTTGATACACTGATTGTGATTCCAAATGATCGTTTGCTGGAAGTAGCTGAAAAACAGACCAGCCTGATGGATGCCTTTAAAATAGCCGATGATGTATTAAGGCAGGGTGTTCAGGGCATTTCTGATTTAATTACCATTACAGGTATTATTAATCTTGATTTCGCTGATGTAAAAACGATTATGACAGATGCGGGCTCAGCATTAATGGGTATTGGTAGAGCACGGGGTGATGATAGAGCAAAAGAAGCTGCCAAACTGGCTATTGCTTCACCACTTCTGGAGGCATCAATTGAAGGTGCTAAGGGAGTACTGTTAAATATTACAGGTGGTATGAATCTGGGTATACATGAGGCCAATGAAGCTGCTCGTATAATTCAGGAAGTAGCTGATCCAGAAGCAAATATAATTCTTGGTGCTGTAATAGATGAAAACTTTGATGAAGAGGTACAGGTTACAGTAATTGCTACTGGGTTTGATGCTAAACCTGTTATAAAAAATAATGACTTTGATGATAAAGTAAATGATGATTTTGATATTGAAAATTTCTCTGGAGATGATCTTGATATACCAGCGTTTTTACGCCGTCAGAAAAACGTCTAGTTACTCCTGTATCATTCAGAATAAATCTTTTTAAAGTATTAATATATTTGTTTAACAAATAAAAACTACAAGAATATTTTATTTTAAGATATTAAATATCTTTATTAATTCTGAATATCTAAATTAATGCAGAATAACTAAATTAATAAAGAAAAAAAGTATAGATTTAATTCTCGATACCTTTCTGGTGTCGAGTTTTTACTTTAAAAGGGTTTTGACAAAATAATATAAAATAGGTATTCATAAATCATTAATTTCATAATATATTTTAAATAGATGTGTTAAGTAGGTGCTTAGATGGTAATATACGCCGACATAACTTTTATTAAAAATTTTTTAATGTCACTTGCCATAATATGGGCGGTGGCCAATATTCTGGAAATAAAGTATAGGTGGCTCAATATAATTCTGGCTGCAGTAGCTGCAAATATATATTTATTCATGGTCTTTTTTATGCAATTAATGAATGTAAATTTATTTATTATTTCTTTCATACATATCATTTTAAATATTTTGGCAGCTGTAGTGATTATTAGAATTGCTTTTCCAGGTGTTAATAAAACAGTTTTTTTGAAAACACTAGTATACTTATATCTGGTATCTTTTGTTTCGATAGGTACTACTTTGTCAGTATTCTACATCTATCGCGGACCTCTTAGCAGAGAAATCCGTCAGGCAATTAATCTGGGAGCAATAGTAGTCTTACTAATAGGTAATTTTGGCTGGAGGATATTCCAGAAATATAAGACCCCTGAGCAGTTCTTTATCCCTCTCAAAATTTACTATAGAAATAACATAGCTGAGCTAATCGGTTTGCTGGATACAGGTAATAGTCTTACAGATCCCTTTACCAGGGCGCCAGTGGTTGTGGCAAATCTGGATGATATATTGCCTTTATTTCCTTCAGATATTCAGGAAGGACTTATAAGATCAGGCGAAGATTATTTAACAGCTATTGATATTTTAAATAAAGCTGGATTGGGGGATCGAGTGAGGATTTTACCATTCTCAGATCTGGGCCAGGAAAATGGTATTATTCCAGGATTCAGGCCTGATTTGATTGAATTACAGTATAAAGAAAGGGTTTTAAAAATAAAAAAATGTATAATTGCCATCAGCAGAAGAAAACTGGATCTGGAAGATGAATACCAGGCGCTTATACATCCACAATTAGTTGGTGATGATGGTATTTTAGAGAATGCTTTATAGAAAATTATATATTTTTATAGTGTCAAAAAAAACACTTTTATTAAGGAAAGGGGCAATAATATGTTAAAAAAGGCTTTATTATTTGTGAAATTTAAGTTTGAAATTTACTGGATTAAGTTGTTGCAGAGATTAGGTTTATATCATTCACCAGTCTATTATCTGGGTAGTAGTGAAACTTTACCCCCACCTTTGGAAGATGATGAAGAATACTATCTGTTGGATCGTCTCGGTAGAGGTGATGAGGATGTTAAACAATTGCTTATCGAACATAACTTACGTCTGGTTGTATATATAGCCCGTAAATTTAATAATACAGGTGTTGACATAGAAGACCTGGTTTCTATAGGAACTATAGGTTTAATAAAGGCTGTACGTACTTTTGATGTATCAAAAAATATAAAACTGGCCACCTATGCATCGCGCTGTATTGAAAATGAAATCTTGATGTATTTGAGAAAGAACAATAAAAAAAGGAGTGAAGTCTCCTTTGATGACCCGCTGAATATTGACTGGGACGGTAACGAGTTGAAACTATCTGACATAATGGGAACTGATGGAGATATTATATATAAAGATATTGAATCAGAAGTAGACCGAGATCTCCTGAAAGATGCCATGAAATCTCTTTCCAAAAGAGAGAGGAAAATATTGATATTGAGATTTGGGCTTATAAAATCTGGTAATACCAAAACACAAAAAGATGTTGCTGACATACTAGGTATTTCTCAGTCATATATCTCACGTCTTGAGAAACGGATTATAAAAAAGCTGAAGAGGGAAGTTGCCAAGATGGTGTAAAAGCAAGGTCAAATTAAATAGTAATTATTCTGGGAAGGCTGTCTTCAGTCTTCCCTTTTTTGATGTTTTTGATTAAGCAATGACATAATTTGACAGCATATATGCCTGTATTTTTTGCCCTACGATAATTTCGATCCGGGAATTTGTTTCCATGTATAAATAAGTATTAGCTGGAAATAATGATAATGGAACATATTGGAGTTATTGCATCTATTAAAAAACTATGTAAAATAACAACAATCATAATAATGGGGGGAAATAAATGGGTAATAAGGTCGAAATAAGTGGAGTAAACACATCAGAATTGCCTGTTCTGAGCAATAAAGAAATGAGGATATTATTCAGAGAAATGCAGCAGGGTAATGATAAAGCCAGAAATACTATAGTAAGTGGTAATCTACGTCTTGTTTTGAGTGTTATTCAGCGCTTCAATAACAGGGGAGAAAATGTTGATGATTTATTCCAGGTAGGGTGTATCGGTTTGATGAAAGCAATAGATAATTTTGACCTTAGTAAAAATGTTCGCTTCTCCACATATGCAGTACCCATGATAATCGGAGAGATCAGAAGATATTTGCGGGACAATAATCCAATAAGGGTGAGCCGTTCCCTGAGAGATACAGCCTATAAAGCCTTACAGATAAAAGAAAGTTTAAAGAACAAAAAATCAGTAGAGCCTACCCTCAATGATGTGTCAAAGGAACTTGGAATACCACGTTCTGAAATAATATTTGCCCTTGATGCAATTCAGGATCCAATTTCCCTTTTTGAGCCAATTTATCATGATGGTGGTGATCCTATCTTTGTAATGGACCAGATTAGTGATAAGAAATCAGAGGACGAGAGCTGGCTGGAAGGAATTGCGGTAAGAGAGGCACTGCGTAGATTAAATGAGAGAGAAAAATTAATCCTTTCATTCAGGTTTTATGAAGGCAAAACCCAGATGGAAGTGGCAGATGAGATTGGTATTTCACAGGCACAGGTTTCAAGGCTTGAGAAAGCTGCCCTGAAACGTCTTAAGCGCCATGTGAAGGAAGAAAAATAGTTTGAAAGAAATTTTTTGTCACTTTTTGTGCCTTGAGTGTAGCGAAAGGAATGATATTTAAGATGAAAAAAATTAAGATTTATTTGTTTGTTATTCTATGTACAATTATTATTATGAATTTAAATGTAAATAGTGCTTTTGTAAGCAGGGATGCATCAGAACTTATTAATGCTTATAAAAACAATAATCTTGTTAGATTACATGTTCTAGCTAATAGTAACTCACCGTTTGATCAATATATTAAAAGAAAAATAAGGAATCAGGTTCTTAACTATATGAGAAAATTTGCCGACGATAAGAATCTGAAAGTAGAAAATCAGATTGGAGATATTAATGATTATATAAATAATATCCTGGAATTAGAGGGGGTTGATTATCAAGCATCAGTTGAATTAGGTACTTATGATTTCCCTGAGCGTACATATGATGACCTGACTCTGCCAGCAGGGAGATATGAAGCTCTGAAAATAACACTTGGCAATGGCAGAGGTGCTAACTGGTGGTGTGTTTTGCTGCCCCCAATGTGTATAGAAGACCAGAATGAGGAGAATCTTGAAGCAGGCGAGATCAAAATAAAATTTAAAATAATTGAATGGATTCATTCAGTATTGGACAGGAACACTGTCAATAGTACCGAATGTAATAGTGTAGAAAATTTGGAGGCTTATTATATAGAGGAAAAAGAAGAATTGTTCAGTGCTGTTATCCTTGATAAATATCCCTTCAAGCTGGATATAGAGGAAAATTTCCTTGATTTTTACCACGGAAATAGAGGAGTGGAAATTGCTGGCTCTGATTTTCAAAAACGTCAAATTTTTAATCAGGTTAATAGTTTATTTATAGAAGATAATGCGAGAGAAAGTCTTGCTAATATAGACTAAAAAAATATAGATTAATTAGTATTAGGATATTTTGTTTTATCCTACCTTTCTTCCCAAAAATATAAGGGACGCATAAATGTAATGATATAAACCTTTGGTACTGTGATAACCGGACAATTCTTACTTGTTTATCAATCTAAAATTTACCAGGAGACCCTCCTTAAAATCAAAGCACATCAATTTGATGTGCTTTTTCACATTTTTATATAAAATCACATATAATAGTTGTGATTGAAATATTTACAATCAGGAGGGGTATAAGTGTTGAAGAATTCAGAACTTAAGATGAAAGATATCATTGATATCAACAGAGGGAAAAAGCTGGGATTTATTAGTGATGTAGATATTGAAGTGGAAACAGGGCGAGTTAAAGCATTTGTGGTTCCGGCTCATCAAAACAGGCTTTTTAACTTCTTTATGAAAAAAAATGATATAGTTATAAGCTGGAATGATATCAAGAAAATAGGTGAAGATGTTATTCTTGTTGAGGCAAAGGAGATACAAGTTTAAATAATCAATAATTTATGATATACTATGTTAGTAAGTATTATACTAGGAGGAACTGTATTTACTATGAAATGTCCTTATTGTAATCACCTCGAAAGTAAGGTTGTAGATTCCAGATATACAGAGGAACATACCTGTATAAGACGTCGTAGAGAATGTCTAGAATGTCAGGAGAGATTTACAACATATGAACGTCTGGAAGATGTTCCTTTAATGGTACTAAAAAAAGATGGTCAAAGAGAGTTGTTTGACCGCAACAAATTGATGACCGGCTTATTAAAAGCCTGCGAAAAAAGACCCATTACCCGCGGGGACCTGGAGAGACTCATTAATGAAGTTGAAAAAAAGTTAAGGAATGATATGAAACAGGAAGTCAGCAGTTCTGAAATTGGCGAAGCTGTTATGAATTACCTCCGGAACCTGGATGAAGTTGCTTATGTTAGATTTGCCTCAGTATATAGACAATTTAAGGATGTTATTAAATTCAAACAGGAATTAGAGAGATTACTCGATGATGAAGAATAGAAAGGGGCAAAACCACTGGTGTTTTCATGGGTTAGAGATCAAAAATTAGCCTATCTTCAGATTGAAAAATTTGCTGAATTTGATATAAAAGCATATTTTACATCAAGAAAAGGTGGTGTCAGTACAGGAAAATATGATTCGCTGAATCTCGGCCTGCATACGATTGATCAGAAAGAATTTGTATTGAAGAACCGTAGATTAATAGCAGAATCAATCGGTATAGAGGCTGAATCTTTTACTGCTGCTGAACAGATTCATGGCGATAAAATATACAATGTTCAAGATCGTGATAAGGGTTCAGGTGCGCTGGACTATCAGAATAGCATAAATGGTGTAGACGCCCTTTTCACAGACAAAGCAGAAATACCTTTGATTTCTTTCTATGCAGATTGCGTTCCCCTGTATTTTGTAGAACCTGGCAGAAAGATTATTGCTCTGGCACATGCAGGATGGAAGGGTACTGTAAAAAAAATTGGAAAAAAAACAATTCTGGCTATGGAAAATAAGTATGATATTAAGGCTGGTGATGTATGGGTTGCTATAGGGCCTTCGATTTCCAGAGATTTTTATCAGGTTGACGATTATGTTCTTAATAAATTTAGGGAGGCTTATCCTGATTATAGAGATTTTATTGTTGATAAGGGAAAGGGCCAGTATCTACTGGATCTCTGGCAGGCCAATATATATAGCCTGAAAGAGGTGGGCATTGAGGACAAACATATTATCCTGAGTGATTACTGTACATATAGCAGCGAAGAATACTTCTATTCATATCGAAGAGATAATAAAAAAACAGGAAGAATGGCCAGTATAATATACTTTTAGTATTGTAATTTAAAAAATTATATAAATTATTTTAGGCATAGTCCAGTTTTTCTAATATATAAGGATGATAATATGAAAAATGACAATGTTTATTATCTGGCACAAAAGCAAAATAAATATAATAAATATGGGAAAAACATTAATAAGAAAAAAAAGAGTGTTTATTTCTTTACTTTTCTGTTAGTTATATTTGTTATTATTGCATATAATTATTTGTTGAATAACCGTGTTGTCGTTGTTACAGCTGATTACAAAGAAATTATTGATGGATTTTCAACAAGAGGTTTAATAGTAAGAGATGAAAAAACTTATAATTCAACTCAAGCTGGAGATATTCAAATATACCAGACAGAGGGTCAGAGAGTGGCATATGGGCAGCCTATTGTCAATATAAATGGTGTCACCATATATAACCACCAACCAGGACTTGTCAGCTATGCTACAGATGGGCTCGAAGATGATCTGAAACCTGAAACTATTTCCGGTATAACTATTGATAAATTTACAGAATATAGACGAAATTATAAACAACTAATAAATAATGAATATATTAAAGCTGGACAGGCAGCCTTCCGTATAATAGATAATAATAGTTTTTATCTAGTGGTAAAAACTACTGCTGAAGAGGTTGGAAGGTATAAAAATAATGAGTTGATATTTGTAAAACCTGAAAGTCCTGGTAATAGGATATATGAGGCTAATATTATAAGAAAAGTTACTAATGATAAAGAAGGGTTAATATTTATAAAACTTGATACTTTTTTGAAAGAGTGGCTTAATTTACGCAGAGCTGAATTTATCTTCATCAAGAATATTTATAGAGGTATTTCAATTCCTAGAAAAGCTATATTTACCAGTACGGAAGGTGAAGGTGTTTTAATTGTCAGATCAGATGGAGAATATGAGTTTGTTGAGTTGACAATTATTAATGGAAATGAAGAATTTGCAATTGTCAAAGGGATTGAGTTAGGACAGAAGGTTATTACTAATCCAGAAGATATAGACTATGGGAGAGGGGTGTAATAATTGGCAGAAGATTCAACAGGAAAAGAACTGCTTAAGCGCTTAAATAGTATTAGAGAGCGAATTAATGCTACGGCTGAAAAGGCCGGTAGGAGTAAGGATGATATATCATTGATTGCTGTCAGTAAAAATCAACCCTTAAGTAAGATAGATTTTTTTCAACAACAAGACCTTGAGATTTTTGCTGAGAGTAGAGTACAGGAACTGATGGAAAAATATGAAGAAAAAGCTGACTTATCATGGCATTTTATTGGACATTTGCAGAGAAACAAAGTAAAATATTTAATGAGAATGGATAATTGTAAACTTATTCATTCACTTGATAGTTGGCGTCTGGCCAGAGAGATAAATAAAAGGGCAAAAAAGAGCAATAGGCTTATGCCTGTCCTTCTGGAGGTAAATATAGCTGATGATGAAAATAAGTATGGTATATCACCGGAGCAGGTAGAGGATTTTTTGAAGGACTCTGTAAACCTGAAAAATATTCAAATTAAGGGTTTGATGACAATAGCACCTTATGTTGATAACCCCGAAGAAGTGAGGCCTATATTTAAGTCGCTGTCTTTAATTAAACAGGATATGCAAAGTAAAGGGTTTGAAAATATTCAGGAATTATCAATGGGGATGTCCAATGATTTTGAAGTTGCAATAGAGGAAGGATCTACTATGGTGAGAATAGGTAGTGCACTCTTTGGTAAAAGAGGGGGATGAATTATGTTTACTCGTTTATGGTGGAATAAACTGCTGGATTTTTTTGGACTGCATAATGATCATGATGAAGAGGAAAGAGAAATTATTGATGGACATGAAAATAAAAGAATCGTCAGTATTTATAAAAGACAGGGTTTCCGGATTATGATACATAGTCCAGAGTCCTTTGCGGAGGTACAAAATATTGCCGATCAATTGAAATCCAGGAAACCCGTTATATTGAATCTGGAGGAAATGGAAATAGATAATGCCAGAAGGGTTGTAGATTTTATTAGTGGTGCTGTTTATGGTATCGATGGCAATGTACAGAAGATTTCTGATGCTATCTTTGTTTATACACCGCCTAATGTACAGCTGGATGGAGAGGTAATAAAAAAAAGCAAATCTCTCTTCCGTTAGGAAAATTTTCTACTGATTGATGACTGAAGTTTATTGATTTTAGTATAATCATATTTGTTTTGAACTTAAAATGTCTTGGTATCTATCAGGCAGTTGTAGGACAGGTTTGCAAATTTATTCTTCGGCTAAGAATAATAACAGGAGGTTATAATGACTTTTTTTAGAAATTCGTTAATATATGTAATTAATACAGCAGTATCTATATTTAATTTACTTTTAATTGCAAGGGTATTAATTAGCTGGATATCTCCGGATGTTCGAAATCCAAACTGGAGAAAGTTTTTAAGAATAGTGTATTTTCTAACTGAACCAGTTTTGAGCCCTATCAGAAAGATATTACCGCCTAACAGTATTGGGCTGGATTTTTCTCCAGTGATTGCGATTGTTGCTATAACAATTATAAGAGCACTGCTTATAGACTTATTATATCTGATATTGTAAGTATTTTTAGTAGATTGTTTCTTAAGTTACAGGTGTCTAAAGCTTAGTGACAAATACAGGAGATATTTAAGGATATAGAACAAAGGAGTGTACTAATATATATGTTGGATAGAGATAGGCTCAGTTCACATCTTCATAATGAAGATGAGTTAATGTTGGCGGGGTATATATTTGATAAAATTGAAATGGTAATAGAAAGAAAGACTAATGAATCAACGAATTTCTTAAATCCATATCAAACTGAGGTGGCTGCCGGGATAATAAAACAGATCTATGATGTAAATTATATTGTTGATGGCGGTTATAGGGAGGCTGAGAGAAAGAGGGTTACTATTTTTCCAGAGTATCTTTTTCCTGATCATGTAGATTCACCAGTCAGTATATTGAAACTATCAGGAAATTTTAAGTTTCAACCAGTTAATCATCAGGATTTTTTGGGGGCTATTATGGGTTTAGGCATAAAAAGAGAAATGGTTGGCGATATAATAATTACTGATGATTTTGCTCAGCTTATGATTGCTGATGAATTGAAAGATTTTGTTTCTATGAAGCTGAATCAGGTTCATGAGGTTCCAGTTGAAGTTAGTGAAATTGATTCTGATAATCTAGTTATTCCTTCAGAAAACACAAAGGAAATCAGGACAACTGTTGCATCAATGAGGCTGGATGCCGTTGCCAGCGCCGGCTTCGGTGATTCCAGGAGTAAGATATCACGGGATATTAAAAATGAGAAGGTTAAGGTCAATTGGAAAGTAGAGACAAATCCAGCCAGTGATGTCAACATAGGTGATTTGATTTCTATCCGTGGTAGAGGTCGAGTAAAAGTTGATCAGGATATTGGTCTTTCTCATCGTGGTAGAATTAAGTTGATATTACAACGATATACATGATTTTAATCATAGATTTTATGCAGGTATATTTATTCTGTATTATTACTTAGACTCTTATATTTAATGTTGTGGTATTTATTTATTGAAATTTCTCTTAAAAATTGATAAATGTAGATAAGAAATAAGAAGTATAGATAAGAAATAAGAAGTATAGATAAGAGATAAAAAATATAGAGGGGTGATTATAGTGAAAATTTCTCCACTTGATATTTATAATCATGAATTCAACAAGACTACCTTTGGCTATAATATAAAACAGGTAGATGAATTTCTTGATGATGTTGGTGTCGCCTATGAGAAACTTCTGAAAGAAGTAAACAGCCTTCAGGATGAAAATGAGAAATTAAAAGAAAAGATAGCAGCTCAGGAAGATGTGGAAAAGAAACTGGAAAATATAGTCCTGACTGTTCAGGAAACAGCTAAAGAGATGACGCGACAGGCCAACAAAGAAGCAGATATAATAATCAGGAAGGCTGAGATTAAAGCCGAGAAAATTGAAAAAGAGGCAAAAGAGAAATTGCATAAAGAATACAAAGCCATGGAAGCAATTAAAGAAAGCAGAGATTTATTTAAAATTCGATTTAAGACAATGCTTGAAGGCTATCTTGAAATGCTCAAAAGAGATGAAAAAGAAAGAGAATCATCAGAAAAAGATATTGCTGCTTATAGATTAGATATTGAAGATAATGAGAGAAGCAGTGATTAAAATCTTGGATACAAAACAATACAAGACAATGCGATTATAATACAAAACAAAACTAACCCCTGTGCAGGGGTTTTCTTTTTTTGATAGCAATATTATATTAAGCAAATTGAGAAATTCTGCCGGTTTCAAGAGGTGGTAAGACCTGATTTTATATAAATACTGTAGTTTTGCAAGAGAAGTAAGTCTTTCTGTACATTCGCAGTCTCTTAATACAAACATGAAGGCATATGCTGCATGGTGGCTCTGGGCAAGATTGGCTGGATGGGAAGGTCTAGTAGAATAAGAATATCGATACGGTCCTGAGTATCTCGTCTGGGGGTTTTTTTGCAAAAAGCTCAAAGGAATTGACACCCGAGTATTTTACCAGAATTTCATTTTAAAAAAGATTTTTTCATGACTTGACAAGAAGCCTTATATATAGTAAACTATCATCTGTAAAGTAAAAATACTTAACAGATGATTTTTTTTAAAAATATATAAGTTAATAGATAAATAATTATATATATGTTTTAAAGTCGTTATGGTCTAATCTTCAGTGATTATATTTGTATAGATATTTTATAAGATAATCAATATAAGAGGGTGATAATGATGTTAGATAAGGTTATTGAACTTGGACTCCTGATAGATTTTTATGGAGTATTATTAACAGAAAAACAGCAGAAAGCCCTTAAATTATATTATTATCAGGACCTGTCCTTAAGTGAGATTGCTGAACGACTTGAGATTAGTAGGCAGGGTGTATATGACCACCTCCATCGTGGAGAAGATATACTGCGTGATTATGAAAAAAGAATGGGTCTTATTGCAAAATATCAGTTCCTGAAAAATGAAATTGAAGAAATGAATGAATATATTAAAGGAAAATCAATAAATTATTCCATAAAAAAGGAATTACGTGAAAGACTAGAACGTATCAAAAAACGTTTATAGGGAGGAAAAATATATGGTATTTGAGGGTTTGGCGGAGAAATTACAGAATACCTTCAAGAAATTACGGGGTAAGGGTAAGCTTAATGAAAAGGATGTAAAGGCTGCTCTGAAAGAAGTAAAAATGGCCCTACTGGAAGCTGATGTAAATTATAAAGTTGTCAAGAACTTTATCAAGAAAATACAGGAAAGAGCTGTTGGTCATGAGGTAATGGAAAGTTTAACACCCGGACAGCAGGTAATTAAAATCGTTAATGAAGAATTAACAAATCTGATGGGAGGACATAAGAGTGACCTGGTCTTTTCACCAAAACCTCCTACAATTATAATGATGGTTGGTCTTCAGGGCGCTGGTAAGACAACACATACTGGCAAACTGGCCCGAATGCTGAAACAGGATGGTAAGAACCCATTGATGATTGCCGGGGATATCTACCGCCCTGCTGCTATTAAACAGTTGCAGGTTCTCGGTGATAGAATTGATGTGCCGGTCTTTACTATGGGCGATCAGAAAAAACCTGTTGATATAGTAAAAGCGGGAATCAGTCATGCTAATTCAAATAATAATGATGTTGTAATCATAGATACTGCCGGTCGTCTGCATATTGATGAAGCTATGATGGAAGAATTAAAGACTATCAAAAAGGCAGTCAAGCCACATGAAATACTGCTTGTAGTAGATGCCATGACCGGACAGGATGCAGTCAATGTTGCTAAGAACTTTGATGAGGCCCTGGGTATTGATGGTGTAGTACTTACCAAACTTGATGGGGATGCCCGTGGTGGTGCGGCTCTTTCTATTAAAGCGGTTACTGGAAAGCCTATAAAGTTTGTAGGTATGGGTGAAAAACTGGATGCCCTGGAACAATTTCATCCTGACCGGATGTCTTCACGTATCCTGGGCATGGGAGATGTACTAAGTCTGATTGAAAAGGCAGAGGCAAATCTCGATGAAAAAAAAGCCAGGGAATTGGAAGAGAAGCTGAAGAAAAACGAATTTACTCTGGAAGATTTTCTTGATCAGATGGAACAAGTTAGAAACATGGGGCCACTTGATCAGGTGCTTGGAATGATACCAGGTCTTGCCGGTGCAGGTCAGTTGAAAAATCTCCAGGTTGATGAAAAACAGCTTGATCACATTCAGGCCATTATTGCTTCGATGACTATAGAAGAAAGACGTAAACCTGAAATTATTAATGGCAGCCGGAGAAGAAGAATCTCTGCAGGAAGTGGTACCAGTATCCAGGAAGTAAATCGCCTATTGAAGCAGTTTAAACAGACCAGGAAGATGATGAAGCAATTCAGTGATATGTCTAAAGGTAAGGGTAAATTGAGAGGTAAGTTACCTTTCTTTGGTTAAAATTAATCAGTATTATCTTCATCCTGATGAAAAAATTGACTTTTTGCTTGCTTTTTTGATGGAAAAGTCTAAACTATAAGCAGCAAGTTTTGAGGTTTGTAAGTAAAAATTATTAAGGAGTAAAACTATATCACAACATTGAAAGGGGGTGACGGCATGTCAGTTAAGATCCGTATGAGGAGAATGGGAAGTAAAAGAAATGCTTTTTATCGTCTTGTTGTAGCAGATTCCAGAAAACCACGTGATGGTCGTTTTATTGAAGAATTGGGCTATTATAATCCTACTACTGAGCCTGCTACAGTAAAGATTGATGAAGAAAAGGCACTGCAATGGTTAAATGATGGAGCTTTACCTTCTGATACTGTTAAGAGTTTACTCAAAAAAGAGGGTATAATGGCTAAATTCTATGACCAGAAATAAAGGGGGATTACTCCAGTGAAAGAATTAGTTGAAAAAATTGCCAGAGCAATAGTTGATCAGCCGGAAGAGGTTCGTGTTAACGAGGTTCAGGGTGAAAAATCTGTAATACTTGAGATTACTGTTGCCAATGATGATATGGGTAAGATAATTGGTAGACAGGGTAGAATAGCCAGGGCTATCAGAACTGTAGTAAAGGCTGCTGCTACGAAAGAGGGCAAAAAGGTAATAGTCGATATTCAGGAAAATTAAAAACTGATAAAAAAAGTTTGAGGTATACTATATGGATAATACAAAGATGATAACAATAGGAACGATAACGAAGCATCAGGGCAATAAGGGTGAAGTCAGGATACTGCCCCTGACAGATATTCCAGAAAGATTTGAAATGCTTGAATCTGTTTATTTAAGCAGGGATGATCAAAGTAAGGATGATCAAATCCTGAAAAAAGAGATTGAATCAATTCGTTTTCATAAAAAATTTGTTATCCTGAAATTTAAAGGTATTGATAATATTAGTAATGCTCTTGAACTGAAAGACTATCAGGTAAAAATTACTGAAGATATGATACTGCCACTGGAAGATAATCAATACTATATAGATGAGTTAATAGGATATGAAGTCCTGACAAATGATGGGCAGGCAATTGGGAATATAGCAGATGTTATTTCAACTGGTGGTACAGACGTCTTTGTCGTTAAAGGTAAAGATAGGGAATATATGATCCCGGCAGCCCATGAAATTATAACTGAAGTAGACGAGGAAGAAAAAAGAATGGTATTTGATCCCATTCCTGGACTCCTTGAACTTTAGTAAATGTTTAATAAATGGGGTGTAATATGTGTTTTTTGATATCTTAACTTTATTTCCCGAAATGTTTGAAGGCCCCTTCAGTGAAAGCATTATTGCCAGGGCCAGAGATAGGGGAATACTGGATATAAATCTAATAAACATCAGGGATTTTTCAGAGGATAAGCATAATACTGCTGATGATACTCCTTATGGTGGAGGTGCTGGTATGGTGATGAAGATTGAACCGATTTATCGTGCCTGGCAGTCTATATATCGGAAAAGAGGAGAATCTCCTGTGGTAATGCTCAGCCCTCAGGGAAGACGGCTAAATCAGAAGATAGTTAAGGATTTAAGCCGAGAAGAAGGTCTGATACTCCTTTGTGGTCATTACGAAGGTATTGATGAAAGGGTCAGAGAAGAGATTGTAACTGATGAGATATCAATTGGTGATTATGTATTGACTGGTGGTGAAATTGCTGCTATTGTTCTGGTTGATGCAGTTTCCAGAATGCTGCCTGGTGTACTGGGTGATGAACAATCCAAAGTTGAAGATTCATTTTATAACGGATTACTTGATTATCCCAACTATACAAGGCCCAGGGAGTTTAACGGCCGGGAAGTACCGGAAGTACTCTTAAGTGGAAATCACGCACTAATAGAACGATGGAGACGCAAGAAAGCACTACAGAGAACCCTGCTTCGGAGACCAGATTTACTGGAGAAAAAACAACTTGATTCAGAAGAAATTGAACTATTAGAGGAAATCAAGAATGAATTTGAGGGTGAGAATAATGGGTAGATTGGAAGCAGACATCTTTCTTGGATTGGTACATTATCCAATCCGAAATAAATTGGATGACATAATTACTACAACTGTTACAAATCTTGATCTCCATGACATTTCAAGGGCAGGAAAAACCTATGATATCAATAAGTATTTTGTTATTAACCCGATTAAAGCCCAGCAGTCATTGGTCAGGAGAATGAAAAAATACTGGACCAGTGAATATGGTGCAGAATATAATCCCAATCGTAATGAAGCCTTTTCTGTACTGGAGATTGCTGATAGCCTGGATGATTCCATTGAAAGAATAAAAGAGATGACCGGGAAAGAACCGGTTCTGATTGCAACTGATGCCAGGCCTTATCCAAATACGATTTCATATATTGATATGAGAGAAGAAATGTTTAATTCTGATAAACCATTTTATATTATATTTGGAACTGGTTGGGGTATGACCCCTGAGATGATGCAGCGTTGTGATTATATACTGGAACCTATCTGGGGTAGAGGTGATTTTAATCATCTTTCAGTAAGGAGCGCAGCTTCTATTATAATAGACAGATTATTATCTGAGGAATGGTGGCATAAGTAATTTTTATTAAAATATATAGAATAGTTCCGAAGTTTTATTATTTAAATATTTTAAGTAGAATTTTGATTTTTATATGGAAGGAGGTT
This sequence comes from Halanaerobiales bacterium, assembly GCA_046546395.1. Classification (GTDB taxonomy): domain Bacteria; phylum Bacillota; class Halanaerobiia; order Halanaerobiales; family DTU029; genus JBDNGI01. Next base: position 2,318 of record JBKGXW010000012.1, on the reverse strand, counting down.
TCTATTATGAACAATATTATTAATGATATTGAGAAAAGCCAGTTAAGGGATAATATCCCTGAGTTTAACCCTGGAGATACATTACGCTTATTGGTTAAAGTTGTTGAGGGTGGTAAAGAACGTTTACAGCCTTTTGAAGGAGTTGTTATCAAACGACAGGGCGCAGGTGTAAATGAAACTTTTACTATCAGAAAAATATCACACGGTGTTGGTGTAGAAAGAACTCTACCTGTTCACTCACCAAAATTAGCTGAAATCAAAATCTTACGTCGTGGTGATGTCAGGAGAGCCAAGCTTTATTACTTGCGTGAAAGGAAAGGTAAGGCTGCCAGAATTAAAGAAAAAAGAGAAGCAAGAAAACAGGACTAGTGTAAATTTTTCAATATGTGAAGGAAGTATTGGTCTGTTATCTTATAGTACCTTTAAAGGGAGCGGGGCTTTTTCCTGCTCCTTTTTAATATTAACACATAGCTTATTTGGTATTTGTGAAGTATTGAGAAGTTTCATTCAAATCTTGTTTTTGATTTAGGTGGTGAGGTTCACACTTGATCTGTTCTTATCGGGTTGGGTTAATTATGATTTTTATCATTATTTAATAAATCGTATAATATTAAAGATTTTGATATTCTATAAATATAAGGAGCTGTAATATATGATTCAATGGTATCCAGGCCATATGGCAAAAGCCAGAAGAATATTGAAAAAAGATCTTGCTTTAGTGGATCTTGTTGTTGAGGTATTAGATGCAAGAATACCTTTGAGTAGCAGGAATCCTGACCTTGATGAACTGCTTCAAAAAAAAGAAAGAATAATTGCTCTGAATAAAGTAGATCTTGCTGATCAGAAAGTAACTGAGCAATGGATCAATTATTTCTCAGAGAAATATCAGACTATTGCTATTAATTCACTTACAGGGAAGGGGATAAAAACCTTATTAAACATAATTAATAAGATTGGCAGTGAAGTTAATAAAAGTGTTCTCAAGAAGGGTAGAAATAAAAGGGATATACGAATCATGATTCTTGGTATCCCTAATGTAGGAAAATCAGCACTGATAAATGTTCTGGCAGGCTCAAACATTACTAAAACGGGGAATAGACCCGGTGTAACAAGGGGGAGACAGTGGATATTACTTGGTGAGGATATTCAACTACTGGATACACCAGGCATACTCTGGCCTAAATTTGATGATGAAGAGGTTGGATATAAACTGGCCCTTACTGGTGCAATAAGAGATCAGGTTTTTGATGAAGAAATGGTTGCATATAAATTGATTCAGTATCTGGCGAATATAAATAAAGGCATACTGGAGGAAAAGTATAATCTAGTTATTCCAGATGATCTTGAAATTACTACTGCTACTGCCTATGATTTTTTACCAGAAATAGGTAAAAAAACGGGCTGTCTAATGAGTGGCGGTAAGGTTGACCGTAGCAGAACAGCCAATAAATTGATATCAAATTTCCGTAATGGTAAATTAGGTAGTATATCACTGGAATTACCGGGGGAGGATATATAGTGGACTGGCAGGAGTATACCATCAAAGAGGCAAAAGAATATATTTCAAAGCTGGAGTTGCACGAGATTAATAAGGAACTAATAGTTGAATTGCGAACTGACGCAAGGAGAGGGATACAGAAACTTGCTGATAAGTGTCAGAGATTGCTTGATGACGAAAAAGCCCGCAAAAAAAGATGGGAAAACATGAGTCGTCATACTGAGAAATTACACCAGCAAGGATATCAACTTGTGGCAGGTATAGATGAAGCTGGCAGAGGACCTCTGGCAGGACCAGTTGTAGCCGCTGCTGTAATATTGAATTCAGAAAAGCCTATTTATGGGCTTGATGATTCCAAGAAATTGACAGAGAAAAAGAGAGAAGAACTATATGAAATAATAATGGAGGATGCCATATCTGTAGGAATTGGTATTATAGATAGTAGGACTATAGATAAAATAAATATTCTACAGGCAACCTTTCAGGGAATGAAAGAGGCGGTAGATGATCTGGATAAAAAACCTGATTTTATCTTTGTTGATGGTAACATGCAGATACCCGAACTAAAGTATAAACAACATTGTGTAGTAGATGGTGATAGTTTTGTAAATTGCATCGCAGCTGCTTCAATTATTGCCAAGGTTACAAGAGACAGAATTATTGAAGCCTATCACAGGGATTATCCATATTATGGGTTTGACCGCAACAAAGGATATGGGACCAGTGAGCATATCCAGGGGCTTAAGGAACATGGTACTACACCAATTCATAGATATTCTTTTTCGATTGTTAATAAGTATCACTTTAAAAAATTTAAAGA
>JBKGXW010000011.1:0-46219 GCA_046546395.1 Halanaerobiales bacterium | reverse complement strand
ACTGAACGGTGTAAATAAAATATGGAGGTATATAATGCCAAGAAGTATTTTCAAATCTATTGTAACAAAAAAATTTTTTCTTGTAATGGTGGTGGTATTTATTTTATTTCTATACTTTTCTCCAGAATATCATGCTACGAATAACAGTAAAGAAGGTTTTAATCAGGGCGGTCCTTTAAACCCCCTTAGTCCAATCCCTGCGGAAATAATCATCGAACAAAATGGGAGCCTCTATAGAAAAATATCGGAAAATATACCTGATTATCTGGATACAGGGAAAGTCTCTGATTACTGGTTGGTTTGGCCCGAAGAGGATTTCCAACCCATTTTTATGTCTTTAAACCCCTCTGTATACTTTAAAACACCACTCGGTAGTTTTTCAATGGTAACTATATCATGTTTAACAGCCAGCAGTGAGGAATTTAAGGAAGGACAGCTTGTGCATTTTAAATTTAACCCTGAAGAAAAAGCAGAAGTAGCCTATCCATTTAATCCTGTTATAGAAACAGCGCTGAAAAAAGACCTCCAATTGAATATGCACCAGGAGGCCATGATTGAAAGTGTAGAAAATAATTATCAGAATAAATATAAATACCTCTTATCTACCTGGAATGATTTCACAGAATCTACTTATTTAGCTGAATCCAGAGATAGATTTTTCTCGGCCCTTTCTTCAATATATCATGTGCCAGAAAATGTTGATCTTGACCCAGCTAAATTCTTTAACAGAGAGCAGAGAATTGCTTTAAGACAATTCGGTCACCAAATACAAGGTACCTATCACTTATATCATGGAAATGAGAGGTTTACTTTCATACTGAATAATTGTCCTATCTCACAGATTGTTGAAAATATTAACAATTCACACCCTGCAGGCACTGAAATAACTAACGGTATACCAAAACTAAAGAGTGAAAATAGTTTAAAAGATCAGGAAGTTAACCTATCCCTGGAAATAGAAAACATCTCTGTAAGAGAGGTACAGCAAATACTACAGGGAATACTACTGGGCATTGAAGGCATCGAAATTGCTGAATAAACAAAAAGTAGGCCTGCAGAGCATTTCTGCACAATTTTCTGTACACTTTCCAGCTATATTAGTCTAAACCAGCTCTTTTTCACCACTGATACTAATCTTTGTTCTGGTGAGTAGAATATCTTTACTGGAGTTTGAAATTGCCTGTTCTGCAGCCCTAATTAGACCAGAACAGCAGGGAACCTCCATAAAGGCAACAGTAATACCCTTTATATCATTATTGTTAATTATAGAAGTCAGTTTTTCTGTATAATAATTATTATCATCCAACTTGGGGCAACCCATCGCAACAGCTTTCCCTTGAAGCAAATCCAGATGGTAATCCGGGTACGCCACAGGTACACAGTCAGCAGTCAGTAATAGCTCTGCACCATCAAAGTAGGGAGCGTTTTCAGGAACCAGCATTAACTGTACCGGCCACTGCTCAAGTTGTGACTTGATTTTGATCTGTACATCATCACTATTGACAGCTGTTGCATTGGCCTCTTTTTCTTTACTTCCACTAACGCTTTCTCCGCTACCTTTGATAGTATTCTCTATATCTCGTAAGTCCATCATTCTCGTTCCAGGACATCCACCACTATTATGATTCTCCCTGGCAGTAATATTACTTAACTTACTCTTGCTATTACCCTGTTTACTCATTTCTGCCATCCGCTGCTGGACAGCCTCTTCATCATATTCTCCGGCCTCTCTTTCAATAACCCTGATGGCACCCTCGGGACATTCACCAAGACAATCACCTATGCCATCACAGAACTTATCATCTACCAATCTGGCTTTACCATCAACTATTTCAATAGCGCCTTCATGACAGGCAGGAATACAAAGACCACAGCCATTGCATTTCTCTTCATTTATTTCAACTATCATTCTCTGTACCATTTGTTATCCTCCTCTTTGTCCTTTGTTTTTTTATATATTTTCAATTATTTATTTACTTTTATCTATTTTTCTCATATAATATCCTGAATTTGTTGGTCTCATCAATATTTAATGTTTTTGCTACTACACATATTATATAAAATATTCTTAATGATGGCTGTGATAAAAGTCATACTTGAATTTTTATAATACCATATATAATTATTCAGGACACTCAACGAAGTTGAATGTCCTGAATAATAAAATTTATATCTAGCAAGAGCTATTTAAGCAGAATGTTCATTAAGTAGTCCCTGTTTCATATCCCATAATGCCTGAGATAGATCCACATAATATTTATGTGGATTTTCAAAACGCAGAACTTCATCCCACAGGGTAGCAACCTGTTCCTGACAGTAATCTCTGATATTATTTAGCTCCGGGCTTTCATAAACACATTCTCCACCTTCAAAGATTTTTTCCAGCAGTACTTTTGCTTTGAAGTTTTTCACAATTTTTCTCTTCCAGGTATGTTCAGGATCGAATATTTCGTAAGGATTATCCTCATCTATTACTTCATCATGTGTTGTAAGGACATCAGCTATGGCCTTACAACTTTCACTATCATAAAGCCTCCATAACTGCTTAAACCCGGGATTATTTATTTTATTTACATTTTCGCTGATTTTTATTTTTGGTACAATTTTATTGTTTTCCTCTATCGCGGCCAGCTTATAGACTCCTCCAAAAACGGGCTCAGACCGTGATGTTATGAGTCTTTCACCTACTCCAAAAATATCTACTTCAGCCCCCTGAATAAGAATATCCCTGATTATATATTCATCAAGAGAGTTTGAAGCAACTATCTTACAGTCTTCAAAACCAGCTTCGTCCAACATCTTGCGGGCTTCTCTGGAAAGATAAGTGATATCACCACTATCAATCCTTATACCCTGGGGTCTATAACCCCGGGGAACTATCTCCTCATTGAAAACTTTGATAGCATTGGGGATACCTGATTTCAGAGTATTATATGTATCTACCAGAAGAATGCAGTTTTCAGGATACACCCTGGCATATGCCCTGAAAGCTTCTCTTTCAGAGTGGAATAATTGTATCCAACTGTGAGCCATTGTACCTGCAGCTGGAATCCCAAACTCCCGGTCTGCAATAGTACAGGCAGTTCCTAAACATCCTCCAATATATGCAGCGCGGGCTCCATATATAGCCCCGTCATACCCCTGAGCCCTTCTGGAACCAAATTCTATTACACTTCTTCCATCAGCAGCACGAACTATTCGGTTGGCCTTTGTTGCGATCAGGCTCTGGTGATTGATAGTTAATAAAACCATGGTCTCTACAAATTGAGCCTGTATGACAGGGCCTCTTACTGTGACAACCGGTTCATTGGGGAAAATCGGTGTTCCTTCTGGAACTGCCCAGACATCACAGCTGAATTTAAAATCCTTGAGATATTTTAAAAAATCTTCACTGAATAAACCTTTACTACGTAAATACTCAATATCCTTATCATCAAAATGAAGGTTTCCCAAATATTTAATCAACTGCTCAACACCAGCCATAATTGCAAAACCGCCGTTATCAGGCACCTTCCTGAAAAACATGTCAAAATAAGCTATCTTATCTTTCAATCCATTCTCAAAATAACCATTAGACATTGTCAATTCATAAAAATCGGTCAGCATTGTTAAATTTAATTTTTTCATTACTTCACTCCTTATTTATAAAGTGCGTTCTTAGTTTTCCTAAAGGATGACCTGAAGACCAGGCTCCTTGAGAGTCTTTGCACTATAAGCACTCCATATTTAAATAAATCATACAAAACCCGTTTTATATTATCATTCTGTAATAACATTAAATACTATATAAAAATAAATGTCAACTTTACTGCGAATTTATAAAAATACTTAGTATATTTTATTAATTATGTTATCATTCCTCCGTTTAAAAATAACACAATATCAGAAGATTTTAATTTTTTCTAAAATAAAAAAGGTATTTAGCCATTTTTAACGAATTATAACAGAAATACTACATAGGGAGGAATTATTATAATGTTTCAAAAATTTATTAAGTTCGACAAGATGATTACACCTTCAATCATTAAGATCCTGTTCTGGATAGGTTTAGGTGCATCGGTTATTGGTGGTCTTATAATGCTCATCGGAGGAATTGCTGCCCGTTACGGCGGGGGTATACAGGTGCTATCTGGTCTACTCATTATCGTTTTTGGGCCTCTATTTACAAGAGTCTATTGCGAGCTTTTGATACTATTCTTTAAAATCAACGAAAATATAACAGAAATTAATGAAAAGGTATCTGTAAAAAACGGAGAGTAAGTCTATCTCGATAATTAATTTATAGCTAAATCCAAAAAACAGCCTATCATCTTCTGGTGCTGGGCTGTTTTCCTTTTCCCTATTATATATCAATCTATAGTTTGGACCACTATCCATTATTGATTCCTCGTTTTTCTTAACCTATCATAGTACAAAAAAACCTGATAGAATAAAGAAAAACTCGCTTTATTGAAAACCAAGATACATCAATCCAAATAATATAATTATAAATAATGGAATCCATAGCAGTTGATACTGGAAGTCCTGATATAAGCCTTTGTATATAAGACGAGAAGTCTGATGTATTTTCTTGTTTACTTTATTAAAAAAGAGATCAAGAGAAGGTATAGGAATTCCTGTTATTTTAAGCCAATTCATTCTCTGTAATATGATCAATGCAATTACCGTAATAATAATAAATTCAATAAGACCGGAAACCAGATTAAAGCTAATATCTATCTGTTGTAAGTGATCAATAATCAAGCCAGGGTTAAAGCCAAAAACAAAAAGTAGAATAACAATAAAGAAAAGAACAAAAGATTCTCCATATGATATTCTGTAATTTCCTATAGTATCGGCATCTCTATTTAGCTTATCTTCATTTCTATTTGCTGCATCAACATTTCTATTTACTCTATTTGCTTTATTATTACCATGATTCTTTCCATTAAGAACGTTTCTATTATAATTAAACAGGCTAATACTTCTATAGAGTCTTTCCTTTATCTTACTTAAATTCCATCCACGAAATAGACCCCAGTACAAAAAACGTAATGAATAAAGTCCAGTAAGTAGTCCTCCAGCATATAGAAAATAGGTAATAACATCACCACTACCAAGCAAGGCTAATTTGTTTATTTTTATAAGCCCCAGCGACTCTGGCATTAGACTATTTAGATTAAAGACTTGCTCACCATAAAAAGAATACTTGATCAGGCATTTACTATTAAATCCAGTTAATATGGGAAAGCCCATCAGCGAACCAAATCCAACCAGTATATTCATATTTATAATAAAAGGCCTCTTCCAGCTCTCTCCAAAATTATAAATACTTCTACTTCCATGCCACTTAAGCAAATACCCACTACCTATAAATAGACCTGATTTGGACAGGCTATGAGCAAGCATATGAAGCAATGCCCCCAGGAAACCATAGACAGTGCCACTACCGATACCTATAGCTATAAAACCAAGTTGACTGATAGAACTATAAGCCAGTAAAACTTTATAATCCTCGGCGCGGAGTGCCTTTATTCCCCCATAGAAAACCATCATAAAACCGAGAATGAATAAGAACATGTTCCCTCCTGTTATTATTCTGAGATACATAATAAATCCAAGCTTAACTACCCAGCCTGACAATATAGCACTGACAGGCGCCGGAGCCTGGGAATGAACAGCCGGCAGCCAGAAATGTAGGCCGAATACAGCACTCTTCATTCCAAGACCAAGTATGAGCATATTCTGCAGCCAGATTTCCTTAATGGGGCCTATCTCATTATAGCCATTGATTATAGCCATGATAATAGCAAAGATTAGCAGAGCAGTGCCCATAAATTGTATAATCATATACTGACCGGCCAACCCTCTATTTTTCCATAATAGCATCAACGCAGTAGAAACTGTAAGAAGTTCCCAGCTTACTATAAAAAGTATCCAATTTTTTGTGAAAAACATAAGTAAGAATGCAAATATAAAAACAATGTTGATTAAATAATATGTCTTCAACCTATCTTTTAGCTGCTTACTGGCGATAAACATAGTCAATAACGTAATAAATATTCCTATTGTGGCAGCTATGATTTTTAATTCACTAACACGAAAATACAGATTAAAAAACCCCATACAAAGTCCTCCCTAAGCACCCAGCATTACAAATATAAAAAGCACAAACATCAATAAGGTTATATATAATAATTGGTATTGAAAGTCTTTATAAATAGCCATATATAGATAACGACTGCCATTATAGACAATCTTGTTTACCTTATTAAAAAACGGATCCAGTGAAGGATTCTTTATGGACACATCCTGCATCCAGTTAATTCTTTTCATCACAATAATAGTTATTGCAGCAAATACTAATATCTCCATCAGGCCTTTAAGATAATTATAATCCATACTCATATTCTGCTGAATCGAATTTGTAATAAATCCAGGATAAAGACCAATAGTTAACAGCACTACTGTGATAGATATGAATACTAAGTACTCAACAGAAGCAGGACTATAACTACCATCTACATCTCTGTTAAATCTAATCTCTTTGTTTACCTTGCCCTCTTTTTCGACATCATGGTCCTCACTATTAGAATCCTTTAAAAACATAAAATAGATAGATCTAATTGAATACATAACTGTCAGCAGGCTGCCTGTATATAAAAGATAAGTAAAAAGCCATCCATCCTGCAGCCCATATTTTATAAGGTATTTACTATAAAATACAGCCAGAAAAGGAACCCCTGACAGAGCAAGGAAACAAAAAATCATAAACAGACTAATACCTTTAGATCTGTACCATAGGTTCTTAATCTTACTTATTAAACTACTACCATATTTATTGATAATATATCCAGCTGACAGGAAAAGACCTGTCTTTATCAACCCGTGGAGGATAATATGCAGAATACTTCCAGTATAACCATAGATGGTTCCAGCACCTATGCCCAGAGCAATATAGCCAAGTTGGCTTATTGAACTATATGAAAGTATTAGTTTTAAATCTACTGTTGAGAGGGCTTTAATACCACCGTAAAAGATCATTATAAATCCCAGAATTAAGAGTAAACTATTACCATTCTGAATCAACCTGGCCATAATAATAAAACCCAGCTTAACTACCCAACCGGAAGAGATTGCATTAAAAGTAACCGGTGCCTGTAAATAAATTGAAGGCAGCCAGAAATGGAGTCCAAAAAGAGCGCTCTTTGTACCCAGACCAATTATAAGTAAAATCTGCAACCAGAATTCCTCCACAAACTCAATCCCGGTATAACCCTGTCTTACTGACATCAAGATGGCAAATAATAAAATACTGCTTCCAGCAAATTGAATAATCAAGTATTGAGCTGACAGCCCTTTATCCTTCCATAAAAGCATCAAACTTGTTGTAACAGTAACCATTTCCCAGGCTACAAAAAATACCAACCAATCTCTTGTAAAAATAATCAAAATAAAAGATATAACATAAAAAACACTCAATAGATAAAACTTTTTTAGACCTTTATCAAGGTGTAGCCTTGCTGTAAATAAAGTCAGCAGTGTGATTATCATACCTGTTATGACAAGAATGATATTTAACTGATCAAATATAAAATAATCTTTTATATAGTCCATTGGCTACCTCCCCATTAAATCTTCAATAATAGCCCTCAGTGTTGGAGTAAACGCTGTATAAAATATTCCGCTAAATACAAGTAAAATCGTAAAAACATAGGCAATCCCTGTTACGATACGCTCCCTGTAAAATACTGATAAAACTAAACCTACCTTCCTTGGTTTCAGGCCCCTTTCATAATCCAGCAAATTATAGGCCCTGAAGATATAACGGAGATAATAAAATAATGATATGATACTTAAAAATAAGACCAGTAATCCTGCCAGATAATGACCTGATTCTACAAAAGCCTTAATTATGTAATATTTACTGAAAAATCCAGGTAACGGTGGTATGCCTACCATAGCCAATGCAGCTACTATAAATGAGCCAAATACCCAGTGATTCTTGTAGGCAACACCATTAAAATCTGCTATATGCCGACTTTCTGTATACTGCAGAAGATAACCCACAATAATAAATAAGGTAGTCTTCATCACCAGATGGCTAATAACATGGAGCAACCCACCGTAAAATCCCGAAGCTGTATTCAGGATAAAGGCAGCCAGAATAAGCCCGATATGCCCAATTGACGAAAAAGCCAGCATTCGTTTGATGTCATCTTCCCTGAAGGCGAGCAAATGCCCGGTAGTACTGGAAACAAGAGAGAGATAGAATATAAAGTATCTTAAACTACTAATATTCAAGAAGACAAAATCACTAATCTGCCAGAATAACCTTATAAATAGACAGATATAGACCTTTACCAGAATACCGGAAAGCAGCGCTGATATTGGGTCAGGTGATGTGCTGTAAGCCTTGGGACGCCAAAAATGCATGGGGAAAACCCCCAATTTTATCAAAATAGATGTCATGAAAAAGACAATAATAGTTCCCTGCATCATCGAATTTATCTGAGCGAAGTTGTCTGCTATAATAGCCATATTAAGTGTTCCCAGATTGTAATATATCAGGAAAACCCCAATCAGAAAGAATAACCCACCTATAACTCCATACAGTAGATACTTAAAGGCAGCCTCAGCAGCCTCTCTATTTCGACGAAATGATACAAGAGCAGCTGAAGTAATAGTAATCAATTCTATAAAAACATAAAGATTAAAAATATCACCGGTCAATACAGCACCATGCATTGCTGCCATTAGGAGAAATATAAGCACATAGTACTTTCCTTCATGGTGGCCTATAAAGCCGATAGAATAAATTATTATTAAAAACATAATAAGACTGACCAGGGTTGAAAAAAACAAGCCCAGACTATCGAGATGCAGTGCAATACCCAAATTCGAAGCCCAGCCCCCCATATTATAAATAATAGAAAGGGTACTATTCAGCATAGTACTATAATTACCAATAAATAATATCAGGCTTATTATAAGCTCTATTGTGATTGATGTAACAACCAGAATCTTTCTGATCTTTTGATGAATAATATCTACAAGGGGAATTAAAAAAGCTGTCACCAGTGGTAAAATGATCAATATAATAAAGTTCAGTCCCATTAGTCACGCAGCCCCTTCAGGAAATCCAGATTTATGTTATTGGCAAATTTATCTATCTCAATAATTAATGTTAAAAGAAAAGCTGAGGTACTTGCACCAATTACAATACCTGTTAGAATCAAAGCCTGGGGTATTGGATTCACAACATCAACAACTTCTATCCCGTTTTTCAGGATAGGAAGCACACCCTCCCGGTAATTTACGGCAATTACCCAGAAGAAAACAGCAGCTTCCATTATATTTAAACCAATTACTATCTTTATTAAATTTTTCTTGATCAGAATTGTATAAAGTCCCAGCATAAATAGTAATACAAAAACAAAGTTATATAGCACGATAATTACTCCTCTACATAAGTCTTCTGTATCATTGTATAAAAAATTATAGCCAGTCCAGCGCCTACTTTAAAACCGACACCCAGGTTAATCAAAGGAATACTTCCGGCACTGATTAATGAGCCTATTCCACTACCCGTTGGGTCAAAATTACTTAAAAAATAACCGCCCGAGATAATACCCAGTCCACCCAGAAAGACAAAGAGCAGAGCGCCCCCGGTCTCCAGAATTGTTTTTGAACGGGGACTATATTTTTCATAGTCAAACTGACTGCCGTAGACAATACTAAAAATTATCGAAATCGCACCCAATACAACACCACCCTGAAATCCTCCACCTGGAGATAAATGACCGTGAGTGATTACATATATAGCATAAAGAAATACAAATGGTGTCAGAATACCAAATGTCCTTTTGGCAATAAACGATAAACCCTTTGATGATACAGGCAGGGTTTTAAAAGAGAGAATAAGAACTATTGCACTAACCGCTGCAAATATAACCGTACTCTCTCCCAGAGAATCAAAGCCCCTGTAGTCATAAAGAATAGCAGTTACCAGATTAAGTGATCCAGTCTCTTCAACTCCATTATTAATAATATGTTCAGCTGTACTATCAGGGGTTATTTCCTGTTCAGGCAGGTGATAAAAATTTATGAAAAGGAAAACAGCCATCAAAAAAATTAGCAGCAATACATGAAATTCTTTTTTCTTTATAAAGTTCATAAAACCTTTTCTACTGACCGAGATATTAATTGATCCCATTCTGGTTCTCCCCTCCACGTAATTTCTCACTGATTTATGACTGATAGATTTAGTATTTTTCCTCATCAGAAATATAGTTCGTCTTACCCGATCTAACCTGGCTAATAGCGGTCATGAATATTGCTGTATTCAGACCGGCACCTATCACAGCTTCTGCCAGTGCTACATCAGGGGCTTTATATATCAGATAGAGGGCTGTAAGTGACACAGAAAAGACAGATAAACAGATAATTGATATTAGTTCTTCTTTAAATATCACTGCCAGAAAGGCAGAGAGAACTAGCAATAATATAAGTAGATATTCAAGAATTATCACTCTTGATCATCCCTTTCCAGATACACTGAATATTCATCAACAGTTGTTACTTTTGGTAGAGCAATTTTTTTCTTATAGGATGCCCTGGCAATAGCATGGGTGGCCATAGGATTTGAAGCCAGAAAAAATAAACCTATTATCAATATCTTCAGGCTCAAGTAAAACTCCCAGGCATATATTGCTATACCAATTGTCAGTAAAACAGCACTGATTGTCAACACAACTGCAGCAGCATGAATACGGGTATAAGCATCAGGGAATCTGAGGATACCAATAACTGTAATTATTGCAAAAATTCCACCTGATATCATAAAAATATATGAAATCAATTCTCTGATAATCATTACTTATACAACTCCCTATGTTCAAAATACTTGGAGAAAATTAATATATCAACAAAGAATAAAACTGTATAACCCAGAACAATATCAACCAGCAGAGCCATATCGTAATATAATCCTATCAATAACATTACTATTGACATAAAGATACCAATTGTATCAGCTGCCACTAACCTATCGGTTATTGTCGGACCCTTAATTAATCTATAAAGGGTTATTATCGAAAGCACTACAAAAAAAATCGCCATAGCTATTATCATTTAAAAATCACATCCAGCCAGTTCTCAAATTTTTCAATTATCACTTTTCTCGCCTCAGCTTCCTCCCTGCTTTTTACATCAATCCAGTGTATGTAATAAGCACGTTCAGATATATCAAAATCCAATGTCAATGTACCGGGGGTTAATGTTATCAAATTTGCAAGTATAGTAATTGCAGTGACATTGGTTAATCTAGTCTTAACCTTTACAATACCAGGGGAAAAAGAAAGTTCTTTCATAAAAATATACCCGGAAACCTCTACTGCCGACTTAATTGCTTCATAAAAAAACACCGGAATAAAGGCTAAAATCATCATCATTCTATGTAAAGACCTGTAGAGATTAAATTTACGGTTGGAACTGCGAAATAGCATTTCACCAAAAAGGACTGTAGTTAAAAGCGAAGCGACTACCCCGATAATTAAAACATCCAGAGTAAATCTACCTGCGAAAATAATCCAGACTATAAGTATTAATATAAAAGTAGATAGCTTCTGTTTCATCTTTATAACCCCTTTTTTGAACTATTATTCTATCCTGCACTTAAAGTTTCTACAAATCTCATATGCGATAGAGATTTAATATCACAAGCTCTGAAATTAAATTTTATCTACCAAAGTTCCAGTTACTATCACTGTCACATATAGGGATAGACTGTCAAATAAAGATTAACATAAAAACCAGAGTAAATCAATTAAAAATTATTGTTTTCTACTAATTACTTAATAATGTAAACAAAAATAATCAAAACATAATAAGAAGACCTTTTACGTATATTTATACTATTAGTTAATTTGCTATTTTATCAAAAAACTTCTCCAGGCTTGATAAAAGGCTATATAGTAATAACATACTCATTTCTATCAAATATATCAAAGTTTGAAGGAGTTCTCACCTGGAGTGGTATCTTATGAATAGTGCAATTATTAATTTAAATCTGGAGGGCAATATGATTATTTTACTATCACGGCGAAGAATAATATTCTCTATTTTAGTAATAAGCTTAATTTTATTTTCTATCCTGCTGGTTTATCAAAAAGTAAATTATATCAATGGATCAGTTATTTATGTGGATGATCCAAGATATGATATGCTGACAATGAAAATTCAGGAAATATTTGAAATAAGAAATACTTCAATACTAAAGAAAGACCCTGATAAGATTAGTAATTTATATGATCAAAACTTACGAAACGGCCGCTGGGCCTGTGCCCATGCCTTACAAAAAATGGAGTATTTACACTCCTGGTCATCAAAACAAGGTATTAATTTTAAAGATATTAACTCTACTGTAAAGGTGAGATATGTCAAAACAAAAGGAGAGGGATTTTCTGTTAACCTACTGGTTTCAACTGAATATGATTATTTTTATGATGATTCTCCTGAAGAAATCAACTCCTTCCGGATTGGAACATATCACTCCCTTGATTTAATGCCTATTGAAAATGGAAGTGAAAGTTCTATCACCTCCCCAGACCCCCACATAACAGAACACAATCTGCTAATTACCCGGGAATGGTACACTGACCCATTTGCAGACTCTTTAAGTCCGGATATAGTAGACAAACAAGATGTCACTAATATGATTAAGACAGGAGTAGAACGGGACCTCTCAACAATAAATGAAAGAAGAAAGAATGCCATGGTCTATGCAGAAAAATATTGTGGTGCAGCTAGCCTTCCAGAATATGACTATAAATATAACCCAGACTATCGGAATTATAACAATCTGGGTGGAGATTGTGCAAATTTCGCTTCACAGATACTTTATGAAGGCGGTAAGTTCCCTAAAAGTGGTGCCTGGAATTATTACCGGGGAAATGGTAGTAGTGCCTGGGTAAATGCCAGTGCATTTAACAATTTTATGATTTATAGCGGGAGGGCTTCTCTTCTTGCCCACGGAAATTATGAACAGGTACTAAAACAATCTTATCAGTTATTACCAGGAGATTATATAGCCTATGAGAAAAAAGGTAAGGTAGTACACATTTCTGTAGTATGGGGTATAGACTCAAAAGGCTATACACTGGTAGTTTCTCACAATACAGACAGATATAAAGTACCCTGGGATCTTGGGTGGAGTAATAAAAATATAAAATTTCGTCTAGTACGTGTCCATTATTAATTTTATCTCCCCCCATTATTAAAAAATCACAAACAAGTGTACAGGTGCTCCCTGAAGCATCCTACGCTTACTTGAAATATAAAAGGTTGCCATTAATATTTCTCAACAAAAAAAGATCCCTGCCAATTTAATGACAGGAACCTCGTGGGGTTGTTCTTATTTAATTTTAAGTAACAAATCTGTTCTCCGAGTAATCAAACTTATTACCGAAGAACCTGGCAAATCTGATGCTCCTACGATTTAAAAGAATAGGTTCGATCATATATCAACCTCCTCAACTTTTCATAGAAGCTCTCTTTGATTTACAATTATATTCTATAGCAGAAAAATGATTAAAGCAAATCCTTTTAATGATTATTATTACTGATTAAGAGTGATTAAATCCACTGACCACTATTATACTTGTCCTTTCTCATATATTCCCAGTATCTACACCAGGTCTATTTTTTCGACAGATTTCCCGGGAAATATCCTACTATCTATAGATGTATAAGAAACAGGAATGTGACAAATAACGCAATCTATTCATCACGTTAGTTAAAGTTAAATCGTCTGATAAAGATAACCTGATAAAAATAACCTGAAAAACTAACGTAGTCTTTTCATCACCTCATCTGGAGTTAAGTCTTCTTCCCAGAAGTCCAACCAGACAGGTATAATTACCTCATCCCAGTATTTCCAGTACTCAGGACCTATTTGCAGAACTTCTCTTGCATTTGCTTTTTCGCTTTCCATACCGGCTATATAAGCAGTGGACATATTTAAATCTTCAGCCAGTACAGATGACATCTTCTGAGATATTACTCTGGCAGTCTCCATTACTGCACGGGTGTGATCATCTCCCTTATATCTTCTTTGTCTAAATATATTTAATGAGTAAGTTTTTACTATATCATCAAGATGAACCAGGAAATAATCCCTCTCTTCATTTTTGATAAAGTTAAATAAATATGGGTTTACAGGTCCTATTACAGCTGATTCGCCTACCAGTAATTCTTTTAGAAAGACATCAGGCATTTCCTTCTGGAGATTATATAAAATATTGTCTTTCCTAAGCTTATATAACAGATTGAAAACCTCTTCAAGAGCCCTGTATGAATCTAGGTCCAGTTGATTCCCCTCCAATTTAAAGGTATCCAGTCCTACAATAGTCAAAAGCTGTTTCAATAAAATCTCATCATAATAATTAAGCAGTAATGAATTTTCCTCTAAATAATTTATTCCTCTCCTGAAATCAAGCATTTCGGATTGAAGACGATGTATCCTCTTATTGGAAAGCCAGAATTGTTGGTATGTCAAAAGAGGCCAACCCCACAATTTATCTCTATGGCTTATTTTGTTCCAGTTTACTGTATAAAATCCGGCCTGTTCTATTTTATCAATATATGAACTTACAGGAATCTGTAGTTCTTCATCTATCAGATCAAAATCAGTTAAGTTAAAATATATATCAGGGGGATTTCCCTCTTTAATAGCCTCCACTAACTTCTGCTGACCTGTCGAAAAATTAATTTCACCTACATAAATTTTAATATTAGGATAGACATTGTTGACCTCATTCTGTACCAGTTTGAAAAATTCCTTTTCATCACTATCTTTAATCATACGGTAAAAAGGATAATGCCAGATTCTAATTTCGTAGGTTTTTTCTGGATTAATTTCTACCCTGGGGTTAACTGCAAAATCACGGCGAATAATAGAATTATATAAATAATCAAATGAATAAAATCTATTCAGCATCGTAACTGTAAAACCTGCCAGTAGGATAATTATAATAACTACAAAAATTCCATATTTCCTTCTCATCAAAACACCCCACATTTTATAAATTCTGCCTCCAACTCTTTTACGGCCTGCTCAGTAGTTACACCATATCTTGCCTCCTTATATCCTCAAGCATATCCCTTTGACTGCAAATTTTCCTGCAGTTGCATAACCAATAATCCTACCTGACCTGGTTGAAGGGGTGTATTTACATTAACCGGCAGCCTCTTACCAATTCTTTAACCCTTGTCTTGATTGGAACCCATTCATATAACTCCTCTATATCTCTATTATACATATGAAAACACCCATGGCTAGCAGCGCTGCCTATTGACCAGGGTTTATCATAGATACTATCAAGTAGTCCGTTATAAAAATTGAATTCTTTTAGTCTCTCCTGAAGTAAAAAGACATCATAGCCCTCCAGGGGAGGATTCTGAAGAATAAGCACTCTATCATATACTGTCAGACCATCTAAATCTGTAATCATCTTATTCCATGTATATATTAATAATATTTATAGACATAGTGAAATATTACCTTCTAAATAAGAAGCGACTCTGTTCGTTATACTTTTCGCTAGAAATAACATAAATCAACAAAACCTATCACTTCTGTTAAATCCAGAAGAGATAGGCTATTCCTGCTACTTCCTACTACTATCAGTACTAATTTTATCTTTGTTTTCTTAATAGGCATTTTCATCAAGAAATTTTAACACAAGCTCAATTACACTTCTTGCCCTGTTCAAATTTATCTTATCGGCTGTATCATCAATAGTATGATAAAAACTTGGATCATTATGCGTAAGGCTTACTGCTGGAATACCCGTTTCTTTGAAAGAGTAATGGTCACTCCAATTACTTACATATGGTGTGTAATCAATATTCAGTTCAGCAGCCAGTTTACAGAGCTCATCTCTCAAGCCAGTATTGTCATCACTATAAGATTGAATTGTTAGGGGTACTGCTTGCTGAGAACCTATCATGTCCAGATTAATTAGAATTGATTTTTCCAGGGGGAAAACCGGGTCCTGTACATAATATCTGGAACCCAGCAAACCAATTTCTTCAGCATTAAAAGCGATAAATACAATATTCCTGGAGGGCTGTACATCATTTTCCTGTATAATCCTTGCTAAAGTTACCATAGATGCTACACCGGAGGCATTATCCAGAGCACCAGGAAAATAACTCCCCTCCGACTTACTAGTTCCCAGATGATCAATATGTGCAGTTATTAATATATATTCAAGATTCTCTGCTTTCTCAGCCTCTATATAAGCTATAAGGTTGGAAGCACCCATTCCCTCATGATATCTTTCATAATTGTCCAATCCTCCAGGGCTCTTTAAGCCTATTGAGTTAAATTGTTCGATAATATAGTCAAGGGCTGCTTTATTTCCTTCTTTGCCATACAGCCTCCCCTGATATCTCTCAGAGGATAGTTCTTCAATTATTTTTCCTGTGTACTCTATATCAAAAGAAACACCTGTAAAATTAGTATAATTAATACTGGAAACCAGTTCTGGAGTATCTGAAGAAGCAAATAAAATTTCACTGAAACTAACTGACGAAACTAAAATTACTATTAAAAATGTTATTATAGACCTTCTCATATGATGTTCTTTAAGCACTTTGTACACCTCTTTTTATATCTTATTTATCTAACACACTTATTGTTATCATTACCTGTTGTTATAATATCCTGACAATCTTAAGCATCCCGGAAAAAATCATCTATCGAATGGGAAATAAAACCTCTGAAACTATCCCATATTCTTTTCAATACTGTAAGTTCTACAACCCTCAGACCAACATCAACAATAAATAATATAAGGGCTGCAATCAGCAGTTCCTGCCAGATTTCTTCTTCCCCAACATAAGATAATTGCCTGGCAGAGTATAACTCATCAACTGAATTAATAATCCTGCCACCCGTTTCCTCAGTCAGGGTCTTGACCAGGCCCTCTCCTGCAAAAAAATCCCGATATTCCGGGGAATAATTAATCGCTAGACCAGTCGAAAGGCTCTCCTCTTCACCCTCTTCTTCCCAGTTAAGGGCAACCAGATAGGTGTTTTCACCTACAATATCAAACATACCTCTATATAACCCGGGGCCAACCTGTTCAAGACTGGTAGTTCGTGTCTGATTTGCAGAACTACTTATTCTGGCCTCCATATCAAGGAAGTTATAATAATTACCTGTATCAGTTATCGCGTCAACCTGAATAATGCCCTGATCACCACTCCTGGTAATTGTCGGGAAAATATTATCTGAATATGAAACCCTGACAACCTGATTTACGATACTGGACCAGAACCGGGGATATTCCTCCCAATTCAGTAGAGCTCCTGAAAATTCACTTCCCAGATCTGACGTGTAAGTGATTACCCTACCAAGTCCATATCTCCAGCCGGCAAGGACAGGATATTTTTCGTCAGATACCAGATATACATCTGCCAGGGGTTTTGGCGTAGTAGCTATATATCCATTTAAAGTCGGCATTGTAGAAAAATCAATATTATTCAAAAAATCTACATTACTGACTGCCTCTACAGAAAACTCCTTTTCAATAATAGGATTTCTGACTATCCTCCGCGTTTCATTTACAAAGATCTGAGGTAGATCATCTGCATTATTGGTATAATAATATCTTCCTCCACCCCAGTTGGCCAACTGGGACATCAGGTCTTTATCCACCTCACCACCTACCGCGACAGTAGAAACTGTAATACCTTCAGCTGACATATTGTTTATTATCTCCTGATAACCAGTACTATTAGAATGACCATCAGACAGCAGTATTACATGCTTGATAGAACTCCGGTCATCCTGCAGTAACTCCCTTGCTTTTTCCAGGGCTTTATATATATCTGTGCCTCCACCAGGCTCAAGAACGGAGAATTGGTCTACTACTGACCTCTTATCTTCAACTACCTGAATAGGGAAAACAACTCCAGGGAATTGATCAAAGGCAACAATCCCCAGCTTTTCTTCCTGATTAAGAATATCAAGAATTGCCAGGGTTCCTTCCTTAGCAAGGTCAAGTCTATTAATATCCCTACCTGTTTCGTCACCCGCCTCCATACTTCCTGACTTATCCAGTACAACGAGCAGAGTTGTCTCAGGTATTATTGTTTTGCTCCTTAGATTAGAATTCAGGGGAAGAATATTATTCAACTGTGTTTCATTATATCCCCCTGCCCCCAAACTATTTCGTCCGCCAATTACAACTAATCCACCGCCGAGTTCATGAACATAAGTATTGATATTATCCATCTGTCTACTGGATAACAGGTCAGCATGTATATTGTTCATAATTATTGAGTCATAGACCTGCAGATCATCAATTGTAAATGAAAACATATTGGGGGACCTAAGATCTACATTAATATCAGAAGACTCCAGAGCATTTATGAATGGATTCAATACTGAATCACTTTCACTGACCAATAGAACCCTTTTACTCCCTTTAACTATTACAAAGGCTTCCTGAGAATTATTTTCTGTATAGGTATCTGTCTCAGAACTGACTTCTATTCTATATTTATGAAAGCCGCCTTCCTCCAGCTCCTGTTCCAGAAGATAAATATTATCCCCCTGATTCAATGAAACACTATCCCTCTGAATTAGCTGTTCATCATAATAAAGATTTATTCTTGCCTCTGTAGGAATTGTTGAGGCTATATTTAAATTAATATTAAACACCTCTCCTG
This sequence comes from Halanaerobiales bacterium, assembly GCA_046546395.1. Lineage (GTDB taxonomy): Bacteria > Bacillota > Halanaerobiia > Halanaerobiales > DTU029 > JBDNGI01. Next base: position 27,499 of record JBKGXW010000011.1, on the reverse strand, counting down.
GATCTACCCATTCCGGCAGATTCATTTCCCTGACAAAAACCTCCTGGACCCCTTCCTGGGCCAGTGGTAGTACATCTATCTTTATATCTCTATCCAGATAATCCTGTAAAACCGTTTCAGCACTTCCGATATTTTCATTACCATCACTTAATAAAACTACCCGATTATTACCTTTTTCAGGAGTAAGAGATAAAGCCAGTCGCAGACCACTTTCCAGATTGGTAAAATTATTCTCAATATAGGAATTAAAGTCTACAAATTCACTGCTCCTTCCGGGCATAAACTCAACTACAGCCTCTCTAGCAAAAGTAGCTAGAGAAAACTTATCTGTTTCCTCTTTCTCGTTCAGTAAATGAGTAATAAACTCTTCCTGCTCTTCTTTCAACTCTTCTGTAAGACTGTCAGAACGGTCTGCCAGAATTACAATATTCATATCATCTCCCAGAATACTTAGAATTGGCTGTGTTAGGGCCAGTATCAGAAGAGTGACAATAAATATTCTAATGTAAAGAGATATCTTTTCATCCAGTCCTTTAAATTTCTGCCGGCTTTTGAGATAAATATAAATAAAAACGGGAAGAAGCAAAAACAGGAAAAAATAAACGGGTTGTTGAAAACTAACTGGTATATTCATCAGTATGCACCCCCGGATTACTGTTTAAAATCTCTGGCTTATAGTAATAAACCCACTCTATTAATAAGAGTATCAACACCAGAGTAATAATATAGGGCCATAGAGGAAAAGTCCGCAATCCTTTACCTGATACCTTTTCACCTGCGGATGTACTATATACCCTCCTGAAATCAGACTCATTCATAGATAGAAGGTTAACAGCAAAGTAGTCTTCTTCCTCGTTATTATTAATCAGCCTGTAAATACCTTTAGCAGTAGTATTATTAACCAGATATGAATCCTCTCCTCTCACAATTGGCACTTCCTTCCCGGCTGGATCAATTACACTGATTGGCCTTTTTACATTATCAGGAGTATAATAATAGCTATCACCAGTACTTATATGATTGAGTCCTGTATTAAATTCAACTGGATTATACCAGCTGATGAGGTTTGATATAAATAGAGGAAACCCGGGCTGTAGGGGCATATTGGACTGTTGTATATTAATCCCCATAAAGATACTCCTCTTCTCTGCTTCCTTCAAGGCAAGCATTACCGGCCCTTCTGGAGTAGAAATGAGAGTATCAACTCCTGACAAGTCGCCACTTAGATTATTGCTCTCTCCAGTAATTTCCCTATTAATAGTAAGATAATCCCTTATCTGCAGCCCCTGGAAATTAACAAAACGAAAAATCGAGCTGGTCCTATCCCAGTAGGTAACATTACTCGAGCCTTCTATTCTTTCCAATCTTTCATTAACCCAGGGAGGCTTAACTCCAATATATAATGAATTCCCATTATAATCTGTGTTTGTCGGTAGATAATTATCAAAAATAACAAGATCCATGCCGTCACGTCTATTACCAGGAGGTCGCTGGACTGTCAAATTGATTCCCGGTATAACCTCAAGACTGCGCTCCAGAAAGTAATTTCCCTCACTGATCAGCATAACATTGTAATCAGTTTCCAGTTCTTTCCCTACCACTGCCAGACAGCTGTTATCCAGGGAATAGGAATCTTCTATTTCCAGACTAATCTGTAGGAAAGATAATTGATTAAATTCCAGAGCATAGCTTAAATCCCTTGTTTCGCCAGGGTCCATGCTGATGGTGTCATCAATAATCTGACCCGCCGAATCGATATCTAGATAAGTATTACTCGATCTTATTGAGATGGGAACAATAACCCTCTCTTCAGTAAGATTAGCTACTTTAAGAAAAATCTCATACTCTCCGGGCCTGCTTGATTTATTCCTGATATCAAAGCCAGTAATACCTATATTTCCAATACTACTACCTATCTGAATCAATTCCAGATTTGCTGAATTATCTGTAATACGACTTATAACGCTTTCCTGATGGAAAGAACCATCACTATATAACTCGATTTTTGCCTGATTGTCTTCCTGATACAGGGCCTCTGCCATATCCAATGCGGGAGATAGGTTTATTTCAATATCCTGAGCTTGCAGCCTCTCCAGTGTGTTTATCACCCTGTCATGTTCACGGGTAAAATCATGGAGCAGCTCTGGATTCTTTCCAGCAGCAATCAATGCAATCTCCGCATCATCCGAAAGGCTTATTATACGATTTACAGCCTTATCAATAGCAATTGAAAATCGATCGCGAACAAGATCCTCTGCCTGCATACTTGCTGATTGATCAAGTATCAGAATAATCCTGCTATCCAGAGCAACCTCTCTTATAGAGACTGGTTGTAATAAAGCTGTTACTATCAATAATAATATAAGTAGCTGTAGGAAAAATAATAAATCTGGAGAAAATTTAAGTTTAAAAGAGAAAGTACTTTTCTCTTTATAAAGATCTTTCCAGAAAAGAAGTGAAGAAACCCGGTTCTGTTTCTTTATTCCCTTTAAGAAATAGAATAATACTATAAAACCTGCTGTCAGATAGAGATAGGAATAAGATAGATATAAAAAGTTCACTTAGCTTATCTCCCTTCTAATACCAAACAATTGATATATAATATCTTTCAGATCCTGCTTTGTATCTGTTCTGTAATAACTGATCCCGAATTTCTTGACAAAGCTGTTTATTGAGTTATTGTAATCTTCTACATTTTGCTGATAATTAGCCAGTAGTTCTTCATCTATATAAATTTCCTTCCGTTCGTTGGTTTCAGCATCTATCAGATTTAGATTTTCTCCCGCGGCTGGCTTGAGATCTGCCCCGGCAAGTAAGTGAATAATAAGAACCTTCCATCCCTGCATTTTAAGAATTTTTATTCCCTGAAAAAAATCCTGTTCAGTGATAAGATCAGAAATAATAATAGCTACACCCGGCTTTTTAAAACGGTGTACAAAAGAAGCTATAGACTGACTTATATCCGTCTTTCCGCCGGTCCTGGCATTATCAAGAATATGGAATAGGTTGTTTACCTGGTTTTTACCTTTAATCAATCTACTGACAGAATTTAACTTATCAGAAAAATATGCCACCCCTACCCTGTCCATCTGGGTTAATCCTATATACCCAAGAGCCGCAGCAATCTTCACTGCCTTATCAATTTTACTGGGATTACCAATAGACATCGATTCACTATTGTCAATCATCAGATAGATGGAACTGCCTTTTTCTTCAATAAACTCTTTAAGATAGAGTTGTTCCAGACGTGAGTATAGATTCCAGTCTATATAGCGATAGTCATCACCTATCTCATAGTGCCGGTAGTCTTTAAAATCCATACCAGACCCACGCTGATTGCTAACACGCTCCCCGATTATGCCCGAATTATAATTCAATTTAAAAATAATTTTCATTTTTTCAAGGAATGTCAAAAATTCGCTATCAAGTATCATATTAAACCCCTTTTCCTTCAATGCTAGCCAACTTACTTTCATCCGGAGGTAATTATTAATCTTCCTCCTGTCACTCGCTCCGCATCACTTGTTCTCAAAGAACTGATGCCGGGCCGACAATGCATGCAAAATAAAAGAACGCAGTGCAGTAGTCGCTGCAGACTAACAATTACCTCTAAGTAAAGTAATTTTCTTTATACTTCCACCTGACTGACTAGATCTGTGATAATATTATCTACATCTATACCTGAGGCTTCCCCTTCAAAGTTCAATAATAGACGATGTCTTAGTGAAGGGAGTACAACTGCCTTGATATCTTTATAGCTAACATTATATCTATTGTGTAGGAAAGCCCGGGCCTTTGCTGCCAGGATCAGAGCCTGCGCTCCCCTCGGGCTTGACCCATATCTGACATATTTTTTAACACTGTCAGATTCTGAACCTCCCTCTGGCTGACTGGCAATAATAAGCTTTATAGCATATTCCAGAACCTCCGTAGCAACAGGCACATCCCTGACCATATACTGGATTTTCTGTAACTGATCACTATCTATAATAGAATTTACATCAACAAGCTCATTTACTGTTGTTCTGGCCACAATTTCCTTCAATTCATCAAACTCCGGGTAATCAACCTTCAACTTAAATAAAAATCTATCAACCTGCGCCTCTGGCAGTGGATATGTTCCTTCCATTTCCAGGGGATTCTGTGTGGCCAGTACAAAGAAAGGTTCCTTCAACTGGCGAGTTACACCAGCAACTGTGATTCTCCTCTCCTGCATGGCTTCAAGTAAAGCAGATTGGGTTTTGGGTGTAGCCCTGTTCACCTCATCTACCAGAACCAGTTGAGCAAAAATCGGTCCTTCCTTAAATTCAAAATACCTTCTTCCTTCATCGCTTTCCATCAATATATTGGTACCAATAATATCTGCCGGCATCAGATCTGGTGTGAACTGTATCCGGGAATAATCCAGATCCAGCACCATTCCCAGTGTCTTGACCAGCAGAGTCTTACCCAGGCCTGGAACACCTTCCAGCAGTACATTACCATTACACAATATTGCTATAAAAACATTCTCAATCAAATCCTGCTGACCCACGATCACCTTTGCAATCTCCTTACGGGCATCTGTCAATAACTTACTATATTCTTCTACTTGATTTACTTTCAGTTCTTCCATAATATCCTCCTTTTATTCCTGTATGATTTTATTGAAATAATCCCTGACCATGTCCCTATAGTTTGCAGGTATCCTTTCATCTTCCAGGGAATTAATTATAAAATCTCTAAAACTATTCATTTCTTCGCTGGACAGACCCGATTCACTACCTTCAATATCAGGCCTCATAAACTCTTCAACATATCTATTGTAATAATTACTTTCATTACCGGATTTCAGTCTACTTCCCTCATAATCCTGATCCAGACTCTGGAAATCATCCCGGTTGGACTCACTCGATCCTGTACCAGGCTCTTCCGATAAATCACTGCTATCCCTTTCCGTATCATCTATCTCTTCCTGTTCATTCTGATCAGATCTATCAGTTGGTCTACTCCCTTCTCCCTCCCTGGACTGTTCTGGTCTTTCCCCTTCTTCGTCAGATTGGGAACTATCTTCAGATCTCTCTTCAGATCTCTCAGAATCTTCTTCTATTCCATCTTCTGTCTGATTTTTACTGGATTCAGATTCCTCCTCAGTCTGGTTTTCGTCTGATAAATCCCTGTACTCTCCTCCTTCTTCAGAGGATTCTGAACTCTCTCTCTCTTCGGAAGAATAATCATCTGACTGTTCTGTTATTGTACTTTCTCCCTTCTCCAACTCCTGTTCATCCCAGTCAAACTCATCATCCACTTCGACCTCAGAAAGATTGTCTGGCTGAAAATCAGGGCTGGAAGCACTTATTTCAGGGAATTCTCTTCTAAACTCCTCTTCAACTTGACCGGGCTGCTCCAGTCTTTCTCTGCTGGATTCAGTACTTTGATATTCAACAAAACTATCCTCTTCATTCATTACCGGGGACAAATTATTTCTACCGGAGCCTGTCTGATATACACCGCTGAAATCAATCCAGATTGTAAGAAATATAAAAGAAACCAGGATAATTACAATTATTCTTATTTCCCTATGTATATTCACTTTAAAGACATCAGTAATCTCTTTATTTTCTATAAACGAAACCAGACGATTTTTTAACAATTGCAGATATGGATTATCCCCCTTCTGCTCTGAATATTCATAATAGGTAATCAGCATTTCTTCGAACTCTATCTTTCTATCCACCGCTGCTATCAGTTCCCTGACGGGAATAGGAAGAACTACTGCCAGAATCAGACCGATACCAATCGGTAAAGTCATCAAGAAAAGAATAAGAACCGCACTTATCTGAAACGTAAAATAAATCCTCAGAAAATAAGTCATAAATATTAATATAAATGCCGATAAAATACCAAGAACCAGTCCCTTAAGAATCCTCTTCCGTCGATACTTAGCAATCATTTCTTTAATAAATTGCTGTATTTCATATTCTAATAATCCTTCAGATAATTTCTCGGATTTATTTACCACGAGAATCAACTCCTGTCACCTTACTATGGCGGTAACTCCTGTATAAAAGTGTAATAAAAAGGGAAGCAGATAATATAAACAGGAAATATATTAAAAATGGATGTATATATAAACTATGATTACTGCGAAGATATGATGAGATTAACACTATAACCCATAGTATCTGCACGACCAATGAGGCATACTGACGATTGTCACTTTTAAAACTGGCCTTAAGAAATAGTCCCAGCCAGGCAAATCCGATACCATTGAGGATTAACAGGGGAAGAAGGTGAAACAACTGGACAAATGTCAGACTACCTGTAGAACAGACCAGTATTGCCAGCGGCAGAAAGGGAAATAAAAGAAATATAATGATAAATACAAACCCCAGAGTCCTGCCAAAATACTCCTGTATTGTATATAATCTAGTTTTATCATAGATCTTTTTCAGCCCTTCACTAAGATATAGACAGACAACTGATACTCCGAAAAAAAGCGCATATACAAAGATCGGCCCCACGGTAAAGGAGAGTAATCTGTAAGTAGTATCAAAGGGTAAATATGCCAGTAAAAGCCATACCATTATAATGAGAGAAATAATAGTGCAGTACCAGTAAAACTTACTACTCAAAATAATCTTTATCTGCTTAATTGCATTTTTAATGATGTCTATCAACATAAGATTTCATCCCTTTAATTATTTATTTGAGATAACCTCAATAACACCCTGCCAAAAAAACAATGATTAACCAATATCTTAATATCTCAAATCATACTTAATATATCAAATCTTACTAAATATTCTTTATCTACACAACTTTCGAGTTCTTAAATTTACTAGGTTAGCCATTTACTGAATGCTCTAAGCGTATATATCATCTCCGAAACTTGAGCCATCTATATATAAATGGAATATTACTGAGTACTTATATTAGTCTTAAGTATTCCCAGGAACTTTTTATTGACAGAATCTCTGGTGGTAATAATATTAAAACCTTCTCCCAATAATACTCCTACAATGTATATTGTATCTTCATCTACGTCTGTATTTTCTATTTCAACATCTATTTCACGTAATATCCTATTCATAATCTTTCGGTTCACATTATCTGGCAGAGCACTTCTATGTGATCTATCCACGTATCTGTAAAACCAGGTTCTGTCTGTCTGATTGCCGGTAGATGGAATTGTATAACTGGTTTTAGCTGCTGCAGGCAGTCCTGAATAGGTGTACCAGTTATCCTGATATTTAATGAATAAGGCATCAATATCAAAATGGGAATTATTGATTACCTGCATGTCATATCCATTTTCCAGCTCTACTAAATTAAAATATAGTGGGAGATCTGCTTTATAGTAAGAACGAAAGCCAGTAAGGAGTTTTTTACCGTCAGTCTCTGTACCTACCTCTATAACATCTTCTTTCAAATAAACCTGATATGCCCCTTCAGATAGATCAACGGCCTCAGTCGAGTATGAAGTCAGACTGCCCTGTGTGCGATCTATGGCGAATTCTATTTCGTCCCTCTTTAAACCCTGAAAGGTAAAATAACTTTCGACCATAGCCTGTTTCATACCTGTTCCTTGATAGACCAACGCTATCTCTGATAAAATATCATTTTTTTCAACTACCGGTTGATATATAGCCTTATATAATATTCCTGAAAAACTCCCAATTACGAGGATGAACAGCAGAAAAAAGATATGAAATTTAAAAGACTTCCTGAAAGTAAACAAATATGACAGGTAACTTATTATTAATATTAATGATACCAGAAGTATAAAGACCTGATATTTTTCAAGGAAATTAAACTTAACTGAATTAAACATGTCTTCTACCAGAAAGTCAAGAAATCCTGTCTGGAAAAATGCATCTGCTTCAGCCAGGCCGAGCAGTTCTTTGTAATATAGTTCTTTGACCTCGGGATTCTGGAAATCAACCAGTGAAAAGATGACCTGACCGTCACCATGTTGTCTACCAAGAGCAAGAGCCATATCCCCGGTTTTTTTCACTACTCTGTACTCATCTGCTCTTAACTGCCATATTGCTGCAGGAACATCTCGAATCTCTATACTTTCTTTACCGATATAATTTGCCGGGAATAATTGATACATAAGATCAGTATTATAAGTCTGATAACTACCCTCTCCACTGATTATTACCGTATTACCCAGTTCAAGCCAATCAAGAATAGCCCTCTTCTGGTTATTAGTCAACAATGTATAATCAGCCTTATCCAGAATAAGCAAGTCAATGCCCTGGTATCCCAACCAGTCAGCGGGCAAATACTCTACTTCCTGATAAAGAACAAGTCGTCCTTCCTCCTCTGTATCTGTCAGAAAACCAAATCCCGAAAAACTATCATTAACAACCAATATCTTCTGCTGCTGATAGATTTTCTTCAGGTTTATATCATTTTCATAAAGAATACGACCGTTGCTCTCTAATCTAATATTTGCCCGGGAAAAATAATTCATCTTATAATAAATTGTCTTTCTATATATTTTCCTTGAGCGGGCTGCCTGTGAAACAGGAATAATATACTCCGTTTCTCTAATTTCATTATTAATAACATCTTCATTTGTGGTAGTTATGATAAGCTCGCCTGACACCACTTCCCCTTCATTTGCAATAATAATGGAAATAGGTAGCCAGTCACCAGGAACATAGTTATCGGTGTAACCCACCTGAATATCCAGTGAAAGATCTTGCCCATAAACATAGGCATTTGCCAGGAATATGAAAAACAACATGAAAGAAATAACTATAACAAATTTAAAATATATTATATTTTCTGAATACTCTTTGTTAAAAGCCACTGCCATCACTCCATACATAAGTCATTAAGAACAAAAAATAGCCTTCCCAGCATCCACCTTATTAGTCTATCATCAATTAAAATTTATTAATGTGAAATAAATACAGTATAAGTAACAAGTATTATCCCAGATATATTAAAAGCTTACCGATATTAAACTCCATATCTATAATCACACCTATCAAAAAAAGGATATTATCTATCCTATCTTTATTATATTATATCCCTGTAAAATATAAAATAATATTAAAAATATGACCTCTTATGTCATTTCTGTGACATGAAATGGTAAATACTACTTATAAAATACAGAGCTTGTCCCCTTTGCTGAGCTCCATATATAATTTAATATAATTAGTTCCTCAAAAGGGGCACCTCATTTCGAGACTGCCCCTCTGAAAATTAATCATTAGATATTCTAAACCTTTTTTCTGGTTAAATTCTGCCTGTCATAATGTCTAACTACTAATTTATCATATAATACTGTTAGATCTATTCAATAGTGATTTTTTCATTAAACTTCCCCCAGGTAAAATCGACCTCTGGTTTTTATTATACTCCATCTATAAAAAATTACCAGTTTCACAATAATTTCTATCAGTTTTGCATCAGTTCAGGTAATCTGTATACCTTAATTGCATTTGCTGTAGTGGACTCTGCAACTTCAATCAAATCAAGAGACTTAATCTCAGCTATCTTCTCAGCAACAAAGCGTACATATCTGGGTTCATTTCGTTTGCCCCGGAAAGGCTCTGGCGTAAGGTAGGGGGAATCTGTTTCAAGCAGTATGCGGTCTAGAGGAACAGCTTTTATAACCTCTCTTAAATCCCCTGCATTCTTAAATGTGCTGACACCGCCAAAAGCCAGATACATACCCATATCAAGACATTCTCTGGCCATCTGAAGACCACTTCCAAAACAGTGCATAATACCTCCATTATTCTTATTGAAATATCCCTTCAAAATATCCAGAGTATCTTCATCTGCTTCTCTACTGTGAATTACAACAGGGAGGTTCAATTCCTCGGCCAGTTTTAACTGACCTCGAAACGCTGATTTCTGTATATCCTGTGGTGAGTTATCATAATGATAATCCAGACCTATCTCCCCTATCGCAACCACTTTTTCATGAGCAGTCATAGCTTTGAGCTCATCCAACAAACCCTGTGTCATATCACTTGCATCATGGGGATGTACTCCAACAGTTGCAAAAATGAACGGATATTCTTCAGCCAGCTCTATAGACCTGCGGCTGGACGTCATATCTGCTCCAACATTTACAATATATGAAACTCCACTATCCCAGGACTTTGCAATTACTTCATTCCTGTCCTTATCATATCGGGGAAAATCCAGATGCGCATGTGTATCAATTAATGCCATATATATCACCTTTTATATTATATTTAAAAATTTTATCATAATCTCGTTTATAAGCTATGCAAATATGCGGAGAGGGTGTCAATGATTAAGAAATGATCATATGGATTCCTCTCCCGGGTTTCTCTTCTCAATCAGTAATATTCCTGTGATAAGCATTACTACACCTGCTAAAGTAAACCAGATGGGTTGGAAGCCAGTCTCACTGGGAGCCGAAAACCCAGGAATACTTATGTATTTTGCAGTCATCAGGGCCAGAAAGTTGTTTACAAAATGAGCAAAAATAACTACTGCAAGGGAACGAGTTTTATAGAAAGTCCAACCGATAACAACTCCAATAAAAAAAGCCCCTATGCCCTGCCAAATATTCATATGAATAACCGCAAAAAGAAATGCTGAAAAGAATATCGCAGTCCAGTGCTCCAGATTTTTCAAAAATCCCCTTAATAACAGGCCTCTGAAAAATATCTCCTCGAAAATGGGTGCTACAATACATAATGAAAAAAACACCAGTAAAAAATTCTGATCAATAAAATTTTGGAATAGCTCCATATATGTATCGCTCATGGGAAGGAATCTTTGAATCAGGTTATCCAGCTCTGAAACTACAATAGATAATCCGATCATAAGTATAGTTAATTTAAGATAAAAGAAAATGCTGCGTACATTTTTCCCTTCGATATAATTCCAATCAAGTCCCCTGTCTTTCATAACAAAAAGGACAATCCCACCGAATGCAACTATTTCAGCAAGGGCATTTATTACAGCTAAATATGATGATGCCTCACCTATATAGTCTATACCAAAAATACTCAGGACAATCCCAACAATAAGGCCAGATACTGCCATTATTAACAGGGCCAGCAGGGTTAGCCAGACAGCCTGAAGACGATTGGGAAATGCTTTACTATCATCATTATCCTTGTCATCTTTATTATTCTGCAAATTTAAGTCATCATTTTCCTGCTCCTGATCTTTGATACCCGCATTCTTATCATCATTATTCTCCGATTCATGGTCTACCATATTTCTATTATCATCCATATACATTCACCTCAATTCCTTATTAATTCCTATTTCTAGAATATCACATGCTGCTACAATATATCAAATAGGTATTTTAATTTTTTATATATAATTAAATGGAGTTAATGACTATTAATATATAATACAAAGCAAAAATAATACTCCTGCATGTATTGTATTGAAGAAAGAGTATAAACACAAAAATTTTTTGTCTTATTCTGTCCTTTAAAGGATAGCTTTATTCAACTTTATTTCATCACTATAATACCCCTCAAAGTTCTTATATAAGCTATCTGCTGAAGATAGATTAATATTCTTTTTATCCTTGAGAAAATCACTATTATCATCAATACCCAGTAAGTGTTCTGCCTGTTTAGTAAGATATTTATTTATAGATGATTTTTCATCTATCATCCCTTTTATCCTGTAAAACAGCTCAACAGCTTTTTCTTTCTGATCCCTTTTCTCATATAACAGCCTGATAATATGAAACCACAATATCCGGGCATATTCTGAGGTCTTAACCACTTCAAAGGCCTCATTATTATCTATAAGAAAGTCAACATATTCATCCACTGCTTCTGGTAGGGAATCAATGACACCGGATAAATACTCTACAATCAAGGTATCAATAATATTCATAGTATAGACATGTATATCTTCCTTCTCTAATTTTTCATACAGACCCTCCACGATTAGACTCCTAAGGTAATCATTATTCCTCCTGACATCTTCATAATCAGTAGAAAACATAGCATATTGGTAAAGTTGCATTGCTACAAGGAAATTATCATTTTTAGCTATTTTATATGCGGGAAAATCACCGACAACCATTTCTGTTTTGAGCAGACTTGATATAATAATAAAGAGAGTAATAACAACTATAGAAGCTGAGAACATGAACAGAACTGACTTTATAATAACACTTGAGATTGTAAGAAATATTGGAACTGTAATTAATAGTACTACGATGCAAAAGAATATTGAAGTCAGTGGACCAGCAAGCATTACTTTTGCATAAGCTTTTTGCAGCCTTTTAAATTCATCACTATCTTCAACCACTTCCAGGTCAGGAATTGCTATACCACCTGAAGCAGTTATACTATTAGGATTTATCCTGAATTTCCACTTTTCATCCTCTTTTTTAAAGATAAAGAGAGTTACAAATAGTGCCCTCATCTTAATACCATTCCTGATAAAAACAAAAAAGTGGCCCAGTTCATGTGCTAATACAGCTATTATATATGTAAATATGAATATCATAATCTCAATGTAAAAAGGAAGTGCTGTATATTCAGCAGGTATGGATAGTTCATAATTGGTAAAAAAATACCCCGCAAAAAAACCAGATATACCTCCTATCAGTATGTATAGTCCTAATGACTTTAAAAACTTAAATACCTTTTTTTTATGTGAAACATCTTTTCCCATATGAACACATCCTCCAGAATAATATAGTTTTATAAATATCAGTATTAGATTTTAACGAAAGTTAATGCGATTATTTTCTTTTTGTATTTCTGCTTATAATACTAATATAATTGTCCTTAAATTACAATAAATTTTAAAAAGACCCCCACATGCTTGCGGGGATCCGGGAATTTTCCCTTAATTCTGATGGTAATGATTATTTATCAGAGAAAATTTGTACCTGGTGTTTAGGATTTTCCAGAAGTGAAGTAGCAGCAAAATTACTGGACTTTTCTTAACAATTGCTCTGGAAAGAATCTTATTTGACAATAACTCTCCTATCAGTATATTTATTAATATAGTCCTGTGAATACCGCTATCCTCAATTTGCCAAGTAAGAATTTATCTTCGGCTTTCTGGTAATCAATTTCAGCCTGTCTGACAGCAATGGTTTTCTGCTTAAACTGATTTTCACTAATTACACCTTCGTTCAACTGTTGTTCATATAAAGTTTCTTCAAGTCTGGCTTTTTCCAGGGCTGTTTCAGCTGACTGAAGTCTCAGCCTGTTTAATTTCTGCTGATCCAGCATTGATTTTAATTGCGACTTTAATTGACTTAAAGTATAATCATACTGCTCCTGCAAATTATCTATTTTAGCCTCTGCTTTTTCAATAGCCAGTTCCTGCTGCCCACCGTCATAAAAATCATAAGAAATCCCTACTCCAATCTCAAAACTATCGTTTTCGTCCATAGAAGCGGCATCATAATTATACTCTCCAAAGGCATCTACTTTTATATCATCATCTTTTTCCTGCCATTTCAGTTCATTTTCAGCATAATCTATATTAAGCATTATTTCCCTGAGCTGTACATTGTTAGATTCAAGTAATTCAATCACTTCCTGATCAATCCCGGTTATATCAACAGAGTTTGCCTTCCGTAAGAAACGATTAATGTAACTACTTTCAACCACCTGAAGACCACTGGAGTCTTCTAAACCGAGCTCCATAGCAAGACTATCTCTGGCCTGTACAATACTGGTCAGCAGTTGTTCCTGCTGCAGTTTGGCATCCTGAAGACTGATCTCAGCCACCAATAATTGATCCTGACCTGCTTCACCTATCTCTTGCTGTTCCTTTACCCTTGATAGTTCATCCTGAGCCAGTTGATAAGAGATCTTGCTGTATTCAAGCTGCTGCTCAAGACGTAATACATTCAGATAACTCTCTAACCAGTCAACTTCTTTGCTGGCTATAGTAGAAGAAAGGTCTGCTTCCGCAATAATTAGTCGGTTATCAGTCTGTATAAAACCCTTTTCTGTATCTGTAGGTAAAATTGGATATAATCTTTTAGATATATCCAGTTTGAATTGATAATCATCAAAATCAAACATATCATTATCCTGTGTAGAAAGTTGAGAATTAATAGATATTCCCTCTAAAGTAGTTTTCCCGGTAGTTATAGTAAAACCAAGACCATCTCCATCTTCAACTATACCAGGTGACTTAAAATAAGGACCTTCAACATATGAATACTTGCCATCAGCTCTTACATACCAGTCAATACCTGCTTCAAGTACATTTCTCTCCCGTTCAAGTGACTTGATGGTGTCACGCTTCTGTTCCAGTTCATAGTTGTTCTCTTTACCCATTTTTATAGCATCTTCCAGAGTAATTGATTCAGCTGCTCCAACAGCTGTAGGAAATGCTAATAATACTAAAGTCATAGTGATGATAACAATAATAGCTTTGATTACAGAATTTCTACTTACTATCTTCATTAATGGCCACCTCCAGCTCCAGTCCCATTGTTTTCTGTAACTGTAACATACTTATATTATAACTGATTATTGAGCCTGTAAATCCATCTCTGGCCTGGTAGAGATTTAATTCAGAAGATAGAAGGTCATTTTTACTGACTAAACCAGCTTCATTCTGTTCCTGTATAATTTTGTAATGCTCTTCTGCCTGAGTGAGCGATTTCTCTGACATCTCCAGGTTTTTAACTGACTGTTTATATTGATAATAAACATTCTGTGCGTCGTTCTCCAGATTCTGTTTTTCCTGTGTTAAGGCAAGTCGTGCCCGGTCTAAAGCAATTTCTTTTTTCCTTAAATCCAGTTGAGGTGTACCAGAAACCCTGGCCTTTTCCAGATCATTCTCGGCTAATACAACCTGCTGTTCCCTTATTCCCAGAATAGCATTATTGGATATTGCTGTTGTAACTGCTTCTTCCTCAGATACTTCCCATACTTCGGGTTTCACCAGTTTTACAAATTCTATCTTAACATCTTCATTAACTACCATTTTTTGTCTCAGTTCCCTGAGTTTTTGAGCAAAATCATCCTTCAGTTTTTCCAGGGAGTTAACTGCAGATAGATGGCTGGTCTCCTGTTCAAATAAATCAAGACTACCTTTATAACCCACCTCTACCTGTGCCTCAACCTCTTCAACTTTTCTTACCTGGAGTTCTACCTCTTTATCTGCTGTAGTAATCTGTTGATCAAGACTTACTATATCAATATAGGTACTTATAACATCCAGAATAACATTATTCCTGATACTCTTATAGTTTTCTTCAGCCTGAACTTTAGCTAATTCACTCTGTAATTCCATTAACCTACTATTTGTCAACAGGTTATTTAACTGACTCTTCCTATAATCAAGCCTGGCATCTTCAAGTTCAAGTTCTGCCATCTGCAGGTCAAGATTTTCTTCCAGAGCAAGTTCTATAACCTGATCTAAACCGACGGACTCATCAGTTTCAGCTGCTGTCATATTTGTAGAGAATAACATTAGCAGTGTTAATATAATGAAAATCCCCTTAAACTTATTCAGCAAATCAATCATCTCCTTTTATTTTTACTTAATATCTTTACAATTTCACAATAACTTTACTTCTACTCAATTACTTTACTTTTTGCTATTAACTGTTCTTATCATATACAAATAATTTAAGTTTAATACTAAATATTACTAAAAAATAATGCTTATAGATTTTTTCACTTACCTGAACCACATTAAGTATTGTAATATATCAAAACATTCTTCCAGATTTACTCATAGCGTAGAGCTTCAATAGGATCAAGTTTGGATGCTTTATACGCCGGATAAAACCCGAAAATAATACCTATGACTGCTGTTACCCCGAAGGACAATAGAATAACCCAAAATGGTATAACACCCGTCCAGAACTGGAAGGCTTGTGACAACACAAAATTAATCAGGGTGGAAACAAGAACACCAAATAGAATACCGAATAGTCCACCACCAGATGTTAAAAGAATCGACTCTATCAGGAACTGCTTCTGTATATCTCCAGCGGATGCACCAATGGCCTTTCTAACTCCAATCTCTCTGGTACGCTCTTTGACAGTAACCAGCATAATGTTCATTACCCCGATACCACCGACCAGTAGTGAAATAGCCGCAATTCCAGCCAGAATCATGGTAAAGACCTGCATAATTTGATTAAGGATATTAATACTGCTCTGCAATCCCTCATAATAAAATTTGCTCTGGTCCTTAGCTGTACCGTGTTTCTTGTCGAGCAAATACCTTACCTGAGCCATGATATCTTTCTCGTCTGTATTACTATCATAGCTTGCAAAAAAGTAGTTGGCATATCTACCTTCCCACCTCCAGACTGTTCTGAGAGTGGTAAGTGGTACATGTATTATATTACCAGCAGCAGGTTCGGTAATACCAACTAATACAAATTTATTACCATCCAGCTCTATTTCTTCTCCAATCAATGAATTATAATCACCTGTATTAGTAAGTTGCTCTATAAATCGGCGTCCCATTACCACAGCCCTTTCCTGATTATCCAGGTCTGTTTGATTAATATACCGCCCATACTCAAGTTTTATATCATTTAAATCAGCAAGCTTTGGAGTTACACCTAAAATATTACCATTAACTTCTTTACCGTCATATTTAATACCCAGTCCATAAGCACCATATACAGGGACCACATCTTCAATACCTATCACAGATTGTTCAAGGTATTCTTTATCTTCCAGCGTCAGACTACCCCTTTGCTGGTATGGCAGTTCGAAATTCCCGGTAATATAAATCTGACGTGAAGCCAGTCCTTCAAACTGACCTCCCAGTACCTGTTGAGTTCCACTACCCATGGAAACCATGATAATTACAGAACTTACACCAATTATTATACCAAGCAGGGTGAGGAATGAGCGAAACTTATTACTCCCAACCCCTGTTAATGAAAGCTTTAATCTATCCAGAAATGTCATCTATCTCTCTCCTTCTTACTCATAATGAAGAGCCTCTATTGGATCCAGCCTTGCTGCCTTAGCTGCAGGATATATTCCAAAAAATAATCCTACTGCAGTTGTAAATAATATAGACAATATTGCAGCCCAGGAAGGAACAGTTAATTCAACATTCACAAACTGACTGGCATAATCCATGGTAAAGTTACTGGCTATATAACCAAGTAAAACACCTAAAACCCCACCCAGTATACAGAGTATGATACTTTCAATAATAAACTGGAGCAAAATGTCCTTTTTGTTTGCTCCCAGGGCTTTGCGCAGACCAATTTCTCTTGTTCGTTCGGCTATTATAACCAGCATAATATTCATTACCCCAATACCCGAAACCAGCAGGGTGATACTTGCGACTCCAACCAGTAAAACCATCAATACAATCTTGATAATATTGATCATTTCAATTTCTCCACTGTCATTAATATTGAAAGCATCGAATTTTGGCTCTCCTTTATCCGTTAAACCATGCCGTTGATTTAGTAAGTCCAGTACCTGTCTCTGTAATGTAGAAGTCATATTCTTATCAGTTGCCTTGATGTGAATTGCAAATTGGTTTTTTTTACCTGCCAGCCTTTCATGAACAGTTACTGGAATAAAGCCCCTGGTATCATTGGTAGTTCCCATTGTTAATGGAGATTGATATGCCTCAGAAAGAACACCAATAACATTAAAAGTAATCCCGTAAACAGTTAATTTCTTACCCACTGCCTCTTCATCACCAAAGAGATTTTCTGCAGTTTCATATCCCAGTACAATAACATTGTTAAAATTCTCTACGTCTAGCCGGGTTATAAACCTACCACTATCCAGTGTCATGTCATAAAATTGTTGATAGGAAGGAGTAGTACATATAAGTTGAGCATCATATACAATTCCTCCATACCTGAGTTCGGCATTCGTATTATGCCGTGGTGAAATTGCTTCGATCTTATCTCCCAGCTTTTCTTCCAGATAATCCAGGTCTTCATAGGTAATGTTCCCAAGACTCCGACCAGTATCAGAATCCCATCTACTCCAGACCTCTATCATATCCATAGAGATAATAGTATTCAATTCATGCATAACATAGTCTTCAGCACCCTGAACAACAAATATAATCAGTATTACCGCTGCAATACCTATAATAATTCCGATCAGGGTCAAAAAAGTTCTAATCTTATTATGGTAAATTTCTGTCAATGCCAGGCGGATATATTCACCCAGTTTCACTGCTTCCACCTCCAGCTTTATCCCTGCTGGAAACAGAGTTCCCCTTCACGTTTTTTACTGAGGTATTCTTTGCTTCTTTTTCTGTATCTTCAACATCTTCTATATCTTCAACTATATCCTCAACTTTTATCTGTTCTTTCCCCTCAGGTTCAAGCTGTTCTCTGGCAGCAGCATGATAACGCGCTCCACGTGCTTCCTGTTCTTTGACAATCTCACCATCCTGGAAATACACAATACGGTGAGCATAATGGGCAACATAGTCATCATGTGTAACCATCACTATAGTAATTCCCTTTTTATTTAATTCTGTCAGGATATCCAGAATATCCTCTTCAGATTTTGTATCAAGATTACCTGTCGGCTCATCTGCCAGTACAATTGCCGGGTCATTTACCAGCGAGCGGGCAATTGCAACCCTCTGTCTCTGCCCCCCGGATAATTCATTGGGGCGGTGATCTACCCTCTCACCAAGACCAACATCAGTCAAAACACGCCGAGCTATTTCTTCCCGCTTTTTACGCCCTAACCCTTTATAGATCATAGGCTGCTCTACATTCTTTAACGCGGTTAAGCGTGGTAATAGATTAAATGTCTGAAAGATAAAACCGATTTTTCTGTTCCTGGTGATGGCCAATTCTTTATCTGTCATTTTACTAACATTGGTCCCACTGAGAATGTAATCCCCTTTTGTTGGAGTATCAAGACAGCCCAGTATATTCATAAGGGTAGACTTCCCGGAGCCGGAAGGTCCCATAATTGCAACAAACTCACCCTTTTCAACTGTAAAAGAAACATTCTTCAGGGCCTCTACAGCTATTTCGCCCTTACCATATATCTTTGTAAGATTTTCTACCTTTATCATATTATCCACCCCTTATATATCCTGGTTGTCTGTATTATTAACACTTTCTACAGGGGTCCCCTCTTCCAGACTGGTCAATACTGTATATGGACCAATAATAACTTCCTCACCGGCCTCTACGCCGCTGACCTCTACTTTGCTCAATGTCTTTAATCCCACTTCAACAGAACGTTTTTCTGCTATACCATCACTGGCAACAAAGACATACTTTTCCTCATCACCCAGGACAGCCAGAGTAGGTACCGCAATAGCATCTTCCTTCCGATTGCTTATTATCTCTGCATTTACAAACATTCCAGGACGTACTAATCCCATATCATCTATAATACTTATCTCTGTTCTATATTTATTCAGATTACCAACCTGAGTTGCAGCAGGAGATATAAATGTCACTTCTCCCTCAAGGTCTTTACTAAAGGAATCACTTGTAATAAGAACAGGCTGACCAACAGCAACTTCATTTACGTCAATTTCATCAACCATAGCCTCTACTATGAAGTTATTCAGGTCTGCAATACTTCCCACAGTAGTGCCTTCGGCGACTTTATCTCCTTCTTTTAATTCTAAATCTATAACAGTACCATCAATAGGGGCATATGTTATCACCTTACTGAGGTCTTTCTTGATTTCTTCAATCTGATTCTCTACCCTGCTTACCTGTAATTTAGACATCTCCAGATCCTTCTCAGTAATCCTATCTGACTCCATTGAGGCCTCAAGATATTCCAGATTATTTCTGGCATTGTCAACCTGCAGTTGTGCCAGTTCCATTGTATTTGGCATAGTCTTATCTAAAAATATCTCCAGGTCCTTTTCTGCAGTTTCATATTTTCGTTTTGCCTGACGATAAGATTCTTGTGATTGTTCCAGAGTATTGAGAGGAATAGCATTTTTTTCATATAAATACTGGTTTTCTTCAAGATTTTCCTCTGCCTTTTCATAGGCCTCTTCTGCTTCCTCAAGCTGTTGCTCAAGTCTCAATTCTTGATCATCCATTGAGGCCCTATCCTTATTATAAGAAAGAATGGCAATTTCAAGATTTCTACGGGCTTCCTGCAGGCGTAGATTATTTATTCTCCCTTGATTATTATACTTTTCCAGTAAACTCTCATAATTTCCTCTGGCTTCCTGTAGGTTTAGCTCTGCTGCTTCAAGGGAGTTTATCAATGGAGTATTATCTATTTTATAGATCTCCTCTCCCCTGGAAACCAGGTCACCACTTTCAACATAAACCTCTTCCGCTATTCCAGTTAATCTAGATTTAATCCCTTCCTCTTCTTCAGCAGAAACATTCCCATCAGCAGAGACTTTTGTCTCCAGGGTCTCTACTTCAGTTTCTGCAATATTTACCAATTTTGCATTTACATTGGCATTAGCCCCTGTAGAAGTGTTTCTGCTATTGATTACAAAAAAACCCCCACCCAGTAGAAGAACAATTACTACCAGGATTATTATTTTCTTTTTCATAATACATCTCCCTCTCTTAAATATGTACTTAATAATGGCTAAATATAATTATAACTCTAAAATAAACCTTATTCCATCGCTTCACATTACATTACAGTAATCTAACTTACAAATTTGTAAGCTATTTAAATATATGTGTTTTCCTGTCCAAAAAACCCTAAAAATAATATATATCCCTACTTTTAACTACTTTCTACTTTTTGTGCACTATCTTTCTAGTGCACTATCATAATACCATTTTTTAATCTGAAATGTCAAGTACATTATAATATTTTTTTGTAATATTTGATAATTATTTCACTAAAATATTAACAGCCATCGTTATCGTGGGTCATCTCCATAAGTAATATATCTCATGTTATAATATATTCTACGACTTCAATTACTTTCCTGCTAGATAAGCTCGAAAAAAAGAAAACCACCCTCTTCGGGGTGGCCTCTGTAGCACTAGCTTATTTTTATTAACTATTTTAGTTATTAGAAGTGAACTGTTCAATTTAGCTATCAGATATATTTATCAATTTTACCAGTATGGATCTTTGCCATAATGAATATAAAGGTCTTCTTCATACTCACGGGTAACAGGAACGTCCGGATCATACTCAGGTGAGCTTTCAATAGTATCTTTATGTAGCTCAACCTCGACCTTCTGTTCAGTATAACTGAATCTATTCAGCCATTCTGGAGAGATAAGAACTTTTTTGCCAGGCAGCCAGTTTCTTGTATCCACTACCAGATAATGTATAATCCAATTATCATCAGATGCCAGTAGTGTTTCGACATGTCCGATATCTCCATCAAGGGACTCTATATTATAACCTTCAACTTCATTTAAACTTCTCAGATAACAGTTTTCATCATCACAGGCTCTATTCTCTTCCTGATTTTTTTCCTGTGTCTCATCTGCACTCTCTTCATCTTTCGTTGGTGATTCTTCATTAGGGATTGCACGAACAGGGTAATCCCCTCCAAATCCAACTGATGTCTCCCCGGGTATTGGCACCCAATAAGGAGGCCAATTATAATAATCAGTCAGTTCTACTTCCATTTGACGCGAAACTGGTTTTTCTTCATCAATAGAAGGACCTTCTTCTATCTCATCTTTTGTCAGGTTTACTGGAAATACCTTTGCTTTCCAATCTGGCTTATCAAAAGAATCAGGGGAGACCAATACTTTCCGACCTGTTAACCAACCACCAGTATCTACAACTGCATATCTGATTACTAATTCTTTGCTATCAAAATAGAAGTCTTTAACCTTACCAATATCTTCGCCTTTACTTGATATCACATTATACCCAATTAAATCATCAAGATTTTGTATCACAAATATCCCTCCTCTTAAATAATAACAATTACTATTCTTTATAATAATTATATCAACTAATACTTCAACTATCAAATACATCTATTAATGATTATGCTGTTTTAAATATTCTGAAAAATAATCAGAGCTAATCAGGCCGCTCTAACTCCTGATTATTATATGTTAACCTCTCTAGCTAACAGAATGATATAAAAAATAACATCAAAATTAGTGTTGATGCATATAATTTACAGAAAAGGAGTGAATAGAGAATGGATATAAATAATATTATCGAACAAATAGGTATTATCAAGGAAGAACTTGGAAGACTGGAAAAAGAACTTGAAACCATATCAGTTGAAGGAACAGATGATAATAAGATAATAACAGCTATTGTAAGTGGGAAAGGGAGGGTTCTGGACTATCAGTTTAATATAGGCGAGATGGCCGGACTCAAAAAAGATACACTTGTCAAAGCGGTAGTAGACGCAACCAATAACAGTCTGCAGGCTGTCGAAGATCTAAAAATAGCCCGAAAAAAAGAAATTATAGGGGATGTCAACATGCCCGATATGCCGGGCCTCTTCTAGGTGTTAAACTTTTATGAATAGCTCTTTTCAGAACAAATGTAAATAGCTCTTTTCAGAACAAAGAGGAAGATAGCTGGATATATTAAACAGAGACCCCATTAACACTGCAAGGCCAGATGAGGCTGCCCAGATAGTAAATCTTTTTAAGCAGCCTCATACAGTATTCCAATTAATTATATACTCTACTTTTGGAGATGATATATAAGCTTAGAGCCCGGTTAGCCATAACATTCAGTATGATATATTATATATTTTTTTATTTATTTATATAATGTACAAATAAGCCTCTGGGCACCATACTATTTCTGGGACCATATCATTGCAAGAATCTGTTTTTATGTATAATTAATAAAAAAATGGTAATAATAATAACATCAGTCACCGGGAGGATGAATTTTATGAGAGAATTAACTACGTTTGAAGATGTTTTTAACAGATTATACAAAGATTACAGGGGAAAATACGTAAATATCACTACCAGTCAGGAAGGGATTACCCTTACAAATTTCCATACCTCAATTGATAATATTGAGATAAAGCCTTTGAACAAATCACAGAGCAAAAAATGGCATAAGTCTGGCAATCAGGTTGGATTAATAATTGTACAAGATAAACATTCAAAAAATAATATTAATATACCTTTTCTGCTCGGATTTAATACAATGAAAGCCGCCTTTTTAAAAGACGGCGTAGTCATAAAAACAATGGGCATAGAGTTTATCATAAAGAAGAAATCAAAAAGAAAACCTGCGTGAAATCAATTCACATTAATTATTTATAAATCTCCCAGAATATCAGCATCCTGTATATCAGTCTGTACATACAATTCTTTAATCTCCAGGCCATTCTCTGATAAATCAATAAACTGTTCTCCAACTTTCACTATGGGTTTAGAGATTTGATTGGGATTAATATATACTATTTCTCCCATCCAGTCATTACTTAATTCTACCATTTCTCCCAGATAGAACTGAGCCATGTTGGTCATAAATATTTTACTGAGCATCAGATCATAGCTATGAAGGTCTTCTTCAAATACTTTAAATACTTCAAAGGGTGGCCTATGGCCCTTATAAACACGATCGGAGGTCATAGCGTCATATGTGTCCACAATAGCAAGCACACGTGCTATAAAGGGTATCTTTTTCTTACTGAAACCAAAGGGATATCCTGAAGAATTATTGCGTTCATGGTGCATTAATATTCCCCTAGATACCGAATCAGAGACTAATTTACATTTCCTGGCTAAGTCATAACCATAGACTGTATGTCTTCTGATAATATCAAATTCCTCATCAGTTAACTTGCCTTTTTTATTTAAAATTTCGTCGGAAATTTTTGCTTTTCCGATATCATGTAACATCCCGGCATAAAGTAATTCTTTGATTTTCTGATCACTAAGTCCAGCCCAACGGCCGAATAACATAGCCAGCAGACCTACATTTACAGAATGTGTATAAGTATATTCGTCAACATCCCTGATCAGGCTCAGCATAGTAACTATATCCCGGTTAGTGTCCATCTCAAGTGAATTTTCTGCTATATTTTTGATGTTGGAAAAATTCAGTTTATCTTTATCCTGGACCTCTGAAAACATAGTCTTTATATTCTCTACACTATCTGTATACTGTTCAGTAAATTTATTTTGATTTCTCTCCAGTTCTTCCTCAGCCTCATCGATTATCTCTACCTGAAATAATCCCGTTCTTTTTAACTTATCAATAAGATTGTTATCCAGTATCATTCCAGATGTTACCAGAATAGCCCCAAACTGATTTTCTATCATCTTGGCGGTCCGCATTCCCGGTTTCAATTCCTCTATAGCAACTTTTTTGATCTTCACAATATTACGCCCCCTATAAAACTCTTTAGAGATCTATTGATTATTACTTTTCTTACCTAATCTATATATTCGCTAAAATACTGCAGAAATCCTGCAAATTAACAAAAAATAATAAACATTTCGTTTTATTCAAAAAGAGCAGCCACCCATATAATTTTAAGGATAAATTTACAATTGTAAGGTATTATATCATATGTTATACTAACTTATGTTATGTTATCAGATCTGCTTGAAAGAGTAGGCTATAATCATAATCTATGACAACTTCCTATGGACTAAAAAAGAAAGGAGTACAAAAATGAAAAAAACGTTAATGTTTACCGTGTTGATTGCTTTCTTACTGATAGTGACATCTTCTACCCTTGCTGCATATACAGTCAGGACAGGTGATACACTATGGAAAATATCTCAAAAGACTGGTCTAAGTATTGAAGAAATATTAGAGAAAAATAACCTTAACAATCCAGGCAGTATCTATGTTGGACAAAAATTAAAATTAAGTGATGATAATGCCAGTAATGATAATAACAACGTTTCTTATATTCGTTATAAAGTTAAAACTGGTGATTTACTATGGAAAATTGCCAGAAATTACGATGTGTCTGTACAGGAAATTATTAACTTAAACAATATTAAATCACCATACTATATTAATATCGGACAGACAATCAGAATTCCTGGTGAAGAAGAAAAGGAAGAGGCTAACACCCCTGCAGAAAAAAGCTACTTCTATTATACTGTTAAGTCAGGTGATATACTCTGGAACATCTCCCAGAAATATGGGACAACTGTCCAGGAACTCGTTAAGTTAAACGATATCAAGAACTCCTATGACCTATATGCTGGCAGGAAATTAATTGTACCTCTAAATGAAAATCAACCAACAGATGGTAGCAATGATAATGATGATAATGACGATAATAATGACAACAATAATAACGAAAATGAAAACAACAATAGAAATAACAACTATGTGCCTTACTCCTTCTATGAAATCAAAGAAGGAGATCATATCTGGACTATTGCTGATTTCTTTAATATTAAAACATCTACTCTGATAAGATATAATAATATTGAAACCATCAATGAAATTCAGGCTGGTGAGGTCTTGATTATTCCTTTAAGAGAATCCAATAAATTTGATTATCTTAAAAGGACAAGTAAGCAGCTAAATAATTATTACAGAGTACTGCGTAATGAATCACTGACTGATATTGCAGAGTATTATAACATTCCCGAGCAGGGAATCAGGGCTATCAATCAGTTGTCCAGTAATGAAGAAGTTTATACTGGTCAGAGATTACTGATGCCTGTTAACCCCTCCCTTTTTAGAAAACATGAGATTTACAGGGTAAAGGATGGCGGAGAGTATATCTTTGATATAGCCTTTGAAAATGGTATTTCTATTAAATCAATCCTGAAAGCTAACTACCTTAAAAACCAGAACATCAAATTTAATGCAGGTTCCGTAATACTTGTTCCACTTGATCAAAATAGTAAAGCTACCTGGATTGAATATGAAAATGGAGAACCCATTAACTCCTGGTTTTAAATAAAGCAGAAATAGGTATTCCGCTTAACTAATCATTACTCTTTTAAATATCTTATCTAAGATAATGTATATTTGTTGAGATATATATTTACTGAACTTTAATACAGCTGGCCCCACTATCCAATGTGGGGCTTTTACTTTGTTCTAGAATTTTACTGCTTACATATATATTTATTAAAAACCAAAAAGGAAGGTAAAGATGAGAAAACAATCATTTTTACAGGGTGCCTTAATACTTATGCTGGCCGGCCTGGTTAATAGAATGCTGGGATTTGTATTAAGGATTATTATTGTAAGGACAATAGGCGATGAAGGTCTGGGTCTTTTTCAGATGATTTATCCCCTATTCATGACTTTACTTTTAATAAGTACAGCCGGTTTTCCTGTGGCAATCTCAAAACTGATACCTGAAAGAATGGCACATAATGATCTCCGTGGAAGCTACAACCTCTTGAAAATATCCCTTGTATTTACTTTTTTAATGAGCAGTATAATAATAATGATTGTATATTTTTCTGCTGATTTAATTACTACCCGGATATATAGTGATAGTCGTACATATATAATCCTCCTATCTATCCTACCGGCCCTTTTGATAAGTTCACTGGCCGCCTGTTTCAGAGGATTTTTCCAGGGTATGCATACAATGATGCCGACAGCATTATCCCAGATAACTGAACAGGCCAGCCGTCTACTGGCCACCTTAATGATCATTAATGCAGTTGCTTATATGGGCTTGAAATACCAGGCAGCGGGTATAGCAATAGGAATCTCTATTGGGGAATTATGCGGCCTACTTTTATTAATTATACTCTTCTTATATACCCTCTTAAATAGTCATGAAAACAAAAAAAAACTGGGGCAGAAGATTTCACAGAATGTAAGACACAACTATTCACGGGATTTCAAGGTAATTGCCGGCCTGGCAATTCCCATAACCATGGGGAGAATCATAAATTCATTAATGATGAGTGGCGAGGCTATACTTATACCTCGACAACTCGAGTTAAGTGGACTGTCTATCAGTGATGCTACAGCCCTCTATGGACAATTAAGCGGTATGGTTGAACAGGTTTTATTCCTGCCAACTGTAATTACTATAGCTCTGACTATAAGTCTGGTACCAAATATATCTGATGCCCAGGCCCGCAATAATATGAAGAAAATAAAGAGCAATTATCAGGATGTTATCAGAATCAGCTGTTATCTGGGCTTCCCGATTACAGTTATTTTCTACAGAATGGGAAGCGATATCTGCAATCTATTATTTGGCTACCCTGAGGCAGGCCAACTGCTGGCTGCAATGGCCTTTGCTTCTACTTTCATTTATTATCTACAGGTATCTCACGGTATGCTGAACGGACTTGGCAAACCCCATTTATCAGTAATTAACCTGAGTATAGGTTCACTGGTAAAACTGATCGGTATTTTCTATCTTACCAGACAGCCAATTGGTATTTATGGAGCTGCTGTCAGTATAGGGCTGGGAATTACATTATCTGCGCTACTTAATTTTATATCAATCGGACATAATATAGGGTATGATATTAATATAATCAAAAGTTTTATAAAACCATTTACCGCAAGCAGTGCTTTATTTATAAGCATCCCATTTCTACAGAATATGATTAATTCTACATTTTTTAATATAGGTAACAGGTTAGAAACAATACTTATCTTACTTATCCTTGTATGCTCCTACCTATTATTGATGATATTTATGAAAGCAATTACCAGAGAAGATCTGAACAGATTTA
>JBKGXW010000010.1:0-46724 GCA_046546395.1 Halanaerobiales bacterium | reverse complement strand
ATAGCAATACTAATATATAGCAATACTAATACTATAGAGATATAGAGCGGAAGAGATGAAGAAGCAGATTAAATTTACCTCAATCTCTTAACAGACTCACTCATCTTGACTTTCACAGATAATACTATCTTTACTGGTTCTATCATAATATTATTTATCAGCTGGTGTAAACGCATTCCTGCCATAAGTCCCATTTCTCTTTTGTTGACATATACACTACTCAGAGAGGGTATTAATTGCTGACCGAGTTGGGTGCCGTCATATCCAGCGACTGATATGTCATCTGGGATGTCATAACCCAGTTTTATCAGTTTATTCATAGCGCCAATGGCCATCTCGTCATTGGTCGTGAAAATAGCAGTAGGTTTCACTTTACTGTTGCTTACCATATCTTCTACAACCTCGGCACTATCATATATATTAAATCTATCTGATGGGATTATCCTGACCAGTGACTTCTTTAATTTAACATTAGCATTTTTCAGAGCTTCTAAGTATCCATTATAACGTTTTTTGAAGGAAAGGTGGGATAATGGACCACTTATAAAACCAATATTTTCATGACCAAGTTCAATGAGGCTTTTTATCATGGAATAGGCGCCTTCAAAGTCATTATTAACAATACAATCCATGCGGAAATCAAGTTTATCATTATCTATTAAGACTATAGGTATATCCTTTTGTTTTATATACATTAATAGTTCATGGTCATCAAGATTATAACCAGTATAAAGTATCCCGTTTAGCATTGGATCATTCTTTAGCTCATTAATGATTAAAACATCTTTCTTGAAATCTCCACTCAGAGATTTGAAAATGGTTTGATATTTGAAACTTGAAAGACTCTCTTCTACACCATGTATAACCTCACCATAAAACGGATTTCCAATCACATTGTCCATCCTGTTATTGAAAAGAATACATACTTTTTTATATTCGTCATTATTGTTTTTATTTGATTTATGTACATAGCCAAGTTCTGTAGCTGCTTTCAACACTTTTTGACGAGTATCATCAGCAATATATCCTTTATTATTGAGAGCTTTAGAAACAGTACCTGGAGAAACCTCTGCCAGCTCTGCTATATCTTTAATTTTGACAGACATAAGTCATTCTCCCTTTCATTTTAATGTTTAGAAACTTAAGTGTTAAAAATATTATGGATTTAATTTTATACTAATGGTTGTGGGTCTTAAGATTATATGATAAGAAAAAACTGGATATTTACTTATTAATTATACAAAATAAGTATTGTAGGACAATTCTAAATATACTATATTATAGCATTAACTAAATTAAAAGTAAATAGAAACTTCGAAATTTCGGAAAATATTCTTAAATATTTCGAAAAAATAAATACAAAACCGCCTTAACAATTAGGTAGATAAGGTATTATAGGGAGGAAACTCAGGGTTTCATCAATTAATGTGTGGTAAAATATTTTAAACTTTGTCAGAAAATATTTTCGAAAAAGAAGGAATATAAGATTTCGTATCGAATAATAATATTATGAAAACATAATCTATTTTGATTTAAATATTTTTTTGAATTTATTCTAATATATAATAATTGTTTGAATTGTTTTAAAATTAGAAACTAATATTTAATTTATTCAAGTAAAATCAGGGAATGATATCGATGTATTAGCAATAGCTTTATCTTTTTATAGAGGGACTTATCCTATACAGGGGTTTCCTCTGTTAATTTTGTTGAGAATGGAAATTATACATAAAATCATATATAATTTCCTGGCTATTAAAACCAGTAATGATGAGTGATCATAGAAAGGGGAGGAGATGTTGAAAAAGATAACCAGGACTTCATTTTTGTTGATATTATTTATTCTATTAAGTAGTGTAGTAATAGCCGATGATTCTACTTTTTCTGTACCTTATTATAGCTATACATATGATTTCTGGGAGGACCCAGTAATGGCTCCCCAGCCATATCAACCAACAGAGGTGTTTAGTGGAGAAGATTTAGATATTGGTAGTCTTAATACACCGCAGGATCTTTTTGTGTGGAACAACAAGGAGATATTTATTGCAGATACCGGTAATAATAGAATCATAGTTACTGACCGGGATTGGAATTTATTACGAGAAATTAGTGAATTTGATAATCAGGGAGAATTGGACAGATTTAATCAGCCCTATGGTTTACATGTTACCCGTGATGGAGAACTATATGTAGCAGATAGAAACAATCATAGGGTTGTAGTATTAGACAAGAATGGTGGTTTTATTAGAATAATACCTTCCCCCATTCCGCAGAACCCTAGTTTATTTAGTGATAATTCCGAGTATTATCCGGTTAAGGTTTCTGTAGATCACGTGGGTAGGACTTATGTTATTGCTGATAAGGTTTATGATGGTGTTATGGAATTTGAACTTGATGGTAGTTTCAGGGGCTTTCTGGGTGCTCCCAAAATTAGTCCCAATCCTATTGATTATTTATGGAGATATATATCGCCTAAAGCACGGCAGGAGAGGATGGCTTTGCTCCTCCCAACAGAATATAGCAACCTTGATGTAGATGAAAGGGGGTTTATCTTCACAACAGTTGCCTCGGGTGAGATAAGTGAGGAAGAGTCAATCCGCAGATTGAATCCATCTGGTAAAGATGTACTGAAAAGGCAGGGTTTCGCACCCCCTATAGGGGATTATGGTATTGTTCTGGAGAATGTGCAGGGTGAGCTGGTACTGGAGCGATCTGAGTTTGTAGACATACTTTCCAGAGAAGAGGGTATTTACAGTGTTCTGGATCAGCAGAGGGGCCGTGTTTTTACCTATGATTATTTTGGAAATTTATTATATGTCTTTGGTTGGAAAGGATATACAAGGGGTAATTTCCAGAACCCCAAAGCACTGGATGAGTTGGATAGTAAAATACTGGTAGTTGATAGTATTTTAAATAATGTAACTGTTTTTTCGCCGACACGATACCAGCAGCTTATCCATAGCGCTGTTAAAGAATACAATGCAGGTGAATATCAGAGTTCTGCTGAGATATGGAGGCGGGTCACGAATCTAAATGCTAATTATGACATGGCATATGCCGGTATAGGAAGGGCCTATTTGCGTGCTGATAACTATCCGGAGGCTCTGGAAAATGCTAGATTAGGGCAGGATAGGCGGCTTTATTCCAAGGCCTTTGAATTGTATAGAAAGGAAGTAATTAAAGAGAATATCTATAAGTATATTATATCAGTTATTTTTATCTTTATATTAATAATGCTTATTAAAAAATATTATAATTCTTTTAGGAAGAGTGTCTCGCCTCTTCTTATACAGGGGATCTCCCGGGCAGAAATCGCAGCAGTTTCTCATCTAAAGTCAGAGAGCTGGCAGTTTTCAAGCTGGATTAAAGCTAAATTGGCAGTCTTTTATATACAGCTAATAAGAACTTTAAAAGGACTGGCCTACACAAAACATGTAATGTTTCATCCATTTGATGGATTCTGGGATCTTAAGCATGAAAAAAGGGGTAATATCCCGGCAGCTACTGTTCTGGTATTGTTGGTTACAATAACCAATGTGATTGTAACACAGTATAAAGGGTTTATATTCAATGAAGTCAAATTATCATATTTGAATATAATTACTGAATTCATTACAGTATTAATACCATTCCTGCTCTGGATAATTGTAAACTGGTCATTAACTACTCTGATGAATGGTAAAGGTACTTTTAAGGATATATATATTGCTACGGCATATTCCTTTTCTCCTATAATCTATATTAATATACCGGTTACAATTATCAGTAATTATCTTATCGGAGAGGAATATACTTTTATACTTATCTTTAATACTGTGGCTCTTATCTGGTCACTGGGTCTATTGTTTTTTGGGACAATGACTACTCATCAGTATGATACAGGGAAAAATACATTTATGACAGTATTAATAATTATGGGAATTGGGTTTAGTCTCTTTATTGGAGTCCTCTTTTTCAATCTGGCAGAACAGGTAATACAATTTTTCAGTGATATATATAGAGAGATATTTATGAGGATATAATGATGGAAGAAGGTGAACCAGTGAAAATGATAAAAAATCATTTTGAGAATATATTCGTGATATTAATAATCCTTATAATTGTACAGGTAATGACAGGAGCAATAAATGCTGAGGAAATTAGTGGAGAAGAAATCACTGAACTTGAATCCTTTACTATTGCTGCTGAAAATGATTATTTAAAATTATATATTGATAATGAGACTACGGAAATAGTTGTTCAGGATAAAAGTACCGGGAACCTATGGTTCTCAAACCCCCCCGGAAGAGAAGAAGTAGAAAAAATAGCCAGGGGTAGTGCCAGGGAAGAATTGAATTCTCAAATTCTACTTTCTTATTATCTTCCCGGGAATAAATTAAGGACTATGAACAATTATTCTGATAGTATTGTTTTTCAACAATATGATATTAATCTTATTGAAGATGGTGTCAGTATAGATTATGCAATTGGTAAAGAATGGTCAGACGAAGATTACGTGCCAATGATTATTGAGAGCAAGTCATTTGAGGAAAAGGTTTTAAGTAATCTTTCGGAAAGTGAACAAAAGTTTTTGTTGAGTCAGTATCATTTGCTCAGTCTAAGAGAAAAGACAGCTGAAGATAGCAGGGTAGATATTCACCGCTTTGATTCAGAAAATGTTCTGGGGAATTATGTTTTTAATACTCCGGAGATTGAAATGAATCAGAACGATATGAAGGCTTTTATCCAGCATTTTCTGAATGTTTATGTAGAGAACAGGGAAGATTTTGAGGGTGTGGACGATTTTTCTGCTGAAGACTTGAGCTACCTCAAAGACTCTTCAGTCTATGTTCAGAAAAGGAAAATACTGCCCTGGGATACCGACAAGATTTTAGATGCCTTTGAAACAAGTGGTTACACACCTTTAGAGCTTGGAGTGGATTATCAGAGTATCAATCTGTCTCCGCCTGAACCGAATGTGCGGGTTTTTGAAGTTAGGCTTGAGTATCGAATAATTAATGATGAATTGCTGGTAAAGATACCGGTTGAGGAAATAAAATACCCTATAGATGTAGTAGATGTTTCACAACCTGGACAGGAAATTACTATTCCAATTTATTCTCTTCAGGTACTGCCATTTTTCAGTGCTGCCGGTCCTACTGAAAGTGGATATATTTTTGTTCCAGATGGTTCAGGAGCTATTATTGAGTTAAATAAAAATAATAGTAATCTGAAGCCATTTAATAAAAGACTTTATGGTGTGGATTATGCTACTGAGCCGAGGGAAGAAAAGCCGATCGCGGGAGAGAGCTTGAGTTTCCCTGTTTACGGTATGGTAAGGGATGACAGAGCGTTTATGGCTGTAATAGAAGAAGGAGATGCCTATGCAGCTATTTCAGCAGATGTAGCAGGTAGGAGAAATTCTTATAATTCTGTTTCGTCCAGATACGTTACCCTCCCTAAAACAACACTGGAATTGGGAGATGGAGAGGATTTCGAGATAGCCAAGATTAATCTCTATCAGTCCAGATTGCCGGAGGGAAATATACAGATCAGGTATTCATTCCTGGCAGGTGATAAAGCAAATTATGTCGGTATGGCTCATCGTTATCAGGATTATATGATAGATAATGCACAATTAAGTAAACTACCTGATAAAGATGAAGTACCCTTTATGCTGGAACTAATCGGGGCAATAGATGAACAGAAGCCTGTTATGGGAGTTCCAAGGCGAGTCGTAACACCCATGACTACTTATCCTGAGGCCCGGAGTATAATAGAGGAATTAAGAAATAATCAGTTAGATAATATAAGCTTAAGAATGACAGGTTGGTCGGCTGGAGGTGTAAGGCACTATTTCCCTGATGGTATGGAGATTGAAGAAAAATTGGGAGATATGAATGACTTTGAAGACCTACTGGATTACTTAAACAGAGAAAATGTTGAATTTTATCCTGACCTCAGTTTTATGAATGTATATCGCAATACTTTATGGGATTCGTACAATACCAGAAGTCATAATGCCAG
Organism: Halanaerobiales bacterium; assembly: GCA_046546395.1. Classification (GTDB taxonomy): domain Bacteria; phylum Bacillota; class Halanaerobiia; order Halanaerobiales; family DTU029; genus JBDNGI01. The sequence goes on along the minus strand of JBKGXW010000010.1, from coordinate 40,718 downwards.
ATTTTTAAATAAAGATATTGCCTATATTCCATCCTATGATATTGCTACAAACCAGGATGAAGAGATGATACGTAAAGAAAGACAGATAGTATCAAGCAGACATTTATCCCGGGTATTATCTGATTTTCTTGCTGATTATAGGAAATGCGAAGTTAATAACCTTTCCCTTCGATATATGGGTCAGCAGTTGAATTCCGACTACAGAACAAATCCAACTCAGACTGTAGATCGACAGCAATCTCTGGAGGATATAGCAGATCTTTTAAGAAATCTGAAATGGGAAGAAGACTATGATTTAATAACAGAGGGTAGTAATTCATATGTATTGCCATATGTGAGTAATGTCGTAAGAATGCCGTTGTTTAGTACAGGTTCCAATATTGTAGATAGAGGGGTGCCATTTTTACCAATTGCCTTACATGGGTATGTGAATTTTTCCGGGGAACCAATAAATATGCCTCAAAACAAATATACTCTGTTAAAATATGTTGAAACCGGGGCAGTCCCTTATTATAAAGGTTCTTATCGGGAGACATCTGTTGTGAAAGGTACTGATTTTGATTACAATTACTCCCTGTATTATAAAGACTGGTTTGATTCAGCACTCAGTTTCTATCACAGACTTGATGATTCATTAAGTACTACTTATAGTGAAGAAATAGCTGACCATCAACGCCTGGCAGAGAATGTATACAAAACTGTTTATAGTAATGGATATACTGTAATTGTGAATTACAATAATTATGATATAAATATAGAAGGTGTCGAGATAAACGCAGAAGACTTTGAAGTTATCCAGGGGGAATTGAAATGAAACCAGGAAAAAGACTGACACTTAGGCAGCGTAGAGTAGCTGCAGGATATTTGTTTTCTATACCATTCTTGCTGGGTTTTATATTGTTCTTTCTTTATCCTTTTATACAGGCTTTTGCATTCAGCCTTAATGAGCTATCCATGACCCGGGAAGGATTTGAATTGGCCTTTAAGGGTCTTGAGAATTACCATTTTGCCATTAATGTTCATAAGAGTTTTTTCAGGGTCTTTATCGAAAATATCATGAATATGCTGGTTCATGTACCACTGGTGCTGGCTTTTAGTTTCTTTTCTGCTCTGATAATAAATCAGAAGTTCAGGGGACGCTTTCTGGCAAGGCTTATATTCTTTTTACCGGTTATTATGAGTGCCGGTATAATAATTCAGATGGATACTGGTGATATGATAAGTCAGTTAATGCATGGTGCAGAACAGTCAGGGTTTGTATTTGGTGGTATGGGTTTGCGCTATTTCCTGTATAGTACTAATTTACCTATGGTGATGATTGATTTTGTGCTCGGTGCAGTAGATAGGATTCCTGATATTATCCAGGCTTCTGGTATACAGATATTGATCTTCCTGGCTGGATTACAATCTATTTCGCCTTCAATATACGAGGCCGCAGATGTTGAAGGGGCCAGTAGATGGGAGTGTTTCTGGTTGATAACTCTTCCCTTGTTGAGTCCCATAATTATTACCAATACTGTATATACAATAATAGATACCTTTGTAACTCCTGGCAATGAGGTTGTAATGCTTATTAGAGAGGTCTCAATGGAAGGTGCTGGCTATGGAGTCAGTATGGCAATGGCTGTAATATACTTTTTATCAATAATGATTTTACTTGCTTTAATCATTAAAATAGCAACAAGATGGGTATTTTATCAGGAATAAAGGGGGGTTGGAGAATGAAGACAGTAGTTAATAATGATTTTCAGCAGGATGTAGTAGATATTCAAAAACCGATACAGAGGCAGGCAGATGATGCACTGGAAGAAATAAACCGTCATAAAGACCACAATTTGAATAATAGAATTAACAAAAAAATCAAGTCAGTTATCATATCAGTATTACGGGCAGTCTTTATCATTGGGGTTTCTTATATAATACTCCGACCGCTTATGCAAAAGGTTACAACAGCACTGATGACAGAGATTGATTTATTTGATCAGACAGTAAAGTGGATTCCTAGAAATTTAACTCTGGATAATTTTCGTACTGCCTGGAAACATATGAATTATCCTACTGCTTTTTTGAATACTTTTCTCTTAACAAGTGTTGTTAGTGTTTTGCAGCTGATATCCTGCACTCTTGTGGCATACGGTATTGGTAGGTTTAAGTTTAAAGGGAGTGGAGTGATCTTTGCTCTAGTACTATTTACACTGGTTGTACCACCACAGATGATAATGGTTCCATTATCTCTTAATTTTAGGTACTTTGATTTATATGGTTTATTACCAAAGCCCGGACTTAATTTGTTAAATAGTTACTGGCCTTTCGTCTTAACATCTATTACTGCTGTAGGTCTCCGAAATGGCTTATTTATATATATTATGCGGCAGTTTTTCAGAGGGATGCCCAAAGATTTAGAAGAGGCAGCCTATCTGGATGGGGCCGGCATTTTCAGGACATTTTATAAAATTATGCTTCCCGGTGCTGTTCCTGGACTTGTAGTTGTATTCCTTTTTGCCTTTGTCTGGCAGTGGAATGACTATTTCTTCAATACTCTCTTTTTGAGTGGGCAGGGTAACTTCCTGATTCAGGCATTACAGGGTGTTGCATTAAAGGCCCTGGATGGTGATCACAACAAACTACATGGACAATATGCTTCACTGATTAGACAGACAGGGATGGTATTATACATTGCTCCTCTGCTGGTTCTTTATGCATTTATGCAGAAGTATTTTATAGAGAGTATTCAGAGAACCGGTATAGTTGGATAGCTTATTTGATGTATTGAATTCCTTCCGGGGATTTAATAGATAACTTTCTTTCAGGAAAGGAGGGTTATTACTGTTAATATAACTTAGCAGTGTTTAGTCAGGCTTGAGATTTAAAAACTAAAGGAGGAATTATTAATGAAAAAAAGAGTTTTGGTGCTTTCTTTATTGGTTCTATTGCTGGCTGCCAGTTTCAACACTCTGGCATATGAATTACCATATAATGATGATGATGTTGATTTTGGTGGAGCTACTGTTACTTTTGTTGGTTGGTGGGATCCACGGGAAGAATTTATTGATGGTAAGTTTGCAGGCCGTCTGGAAGAGGCCATGGAAAGATACAACATTGGCGATATTCAGTATCTAAGTGTTGAATGGGGTGACCCTTTACGCGAGACTATGTTAAATCGGCTGATGAGTGATGAGTCTCAAAATGATCTCTGGATTCTGCCTCAGGGTCAAATCTGGCCAATGATAGCTTCAAATGCTTTTTACCCTATGAATGAAGTACTTCCTGATGCATATTATGAAGGTTTGACCAATGAAGCAAGGGGTATTGTCAATGCCTTTAGCTATGGTGGAGAAAAATATCCTTTAGGTTCCGGTACAGGTGCAGTACAAACTATAAAATATATAGTCTGGAATAAAGATATCTTTTCTGCAGAAGGTTTACCGGAACTGGGTGAACTTTATCTAAATGATGAGTGGACATGGGATAAGTTTGAAGAAATAGCTATTGCTGCAACTACTGATACAGATGGAGATGGAGAAGTTGATCAGTGGGGCTCAAGCGATATAGAACCTATTGCCTTTGGTTTTGCAAATGGTGCAGAACCAGTAGTGGAAAATGAAGATGGCGAACTTGTATTTGGTTATACTGATGAAGCAGCATTCTATCATTTACGTAAAATGAGAGAATGGAAGTCAGAAATGGACTTTGTTCAGGGTGACTGGCAGCATCTAGAATTCCAGGCGGGACAGGTTGCCATGGCTCCAATGGATGGATGGCAGATTGCTGATGATGCTTTCCAGGATACTGTAGAATTTGATTATGGTATTGTTCCTCTTCCTAAAGGACCTAATGCAGACGAGTATGGATACCCATCAGGTGCAGATGCTTTCTTTGTTCCTGTAAATGCAGAAAATCCTAAAGGTCTTGCCGCACTTAATAACTTCCTATTTAGACCAGAAGAAATTGTTGATGAAAGAGAAGATTTTGTGATTAGTGCAGCTCGTGATCAGGTATCATATCAGGTACTTATGGAAGCTTATGAAAAATGGGATGGAGATATCTTTGCTATGGCTGGAATTATAGGTGAATGGTATCAGGAAGGTACTCCTTTTGGAGACGCTGTACGTGCAGTAATTTATGAAGGTCAGAGTCCTGCTTCAGCTATGGAAGCTGCAGCTCCTGAAATTCAGATAATACTGGATGAGCAGTTTAATGACTAAAGAATAGAATATTTAGCTACACCCCTTGATATAGGGGTGTAGCACCTTATCATCCAGGACTTTACTTTGTATATTGTATTTTTTATGAAATTTATTTTATATTTGCTTATTATCACTTATATCTTTTATATTTTTCCTCATATATCATTTTCTGTATAGATTAGTCTGTATTCTATAATGGAATGATCAGTATGATGGGATTTCAAATTGGTATTATATTTTTGATTAAATTACTTAGATTTGACTTATTTATAATAAGCTGTCAAATGGCCAGAAGAGGGAAGGAGATAGTCGTGAAAAGGAGATATATTTTATTCCAGGTGCTTATAATAATTATATCAGTATTCCATTTATCTGTTCAGGCTGAAGAGATAGATATGCACATAATGGAAGTAGGGTATAAGGATTATATTGCCAGTATTGATAATAAAGTTAGACCTGACATAGAGATCAATGTTCCAATATTTAAATATACAGAAACAGATATGGAAAGTATTACGATTAGAGAAGACCTTTCCGGTAAAAAAGCTCTAACTACCGATGAAGATGGCTATGTTGAATGGGAGGTTAATGTTCCGGAGAGCGGACTTTATAATATACAACTTGAATACTATCCTCTGGAGGGAAAAGGGGGTATCATCGAAAGGGAAATTCAGATCAATGGAAAATTACCTTTTGCCGGAGCTAAATTCCTTGAATTTACAAGAGTCTGGCAGGATGAACATGATTATAGAATAGATAATCAGGGTAATCACATAAGATCTCCTCAGATAGAAGTTCCCATCTGGCAAACTGCAGTTTTGAGTGACTCCATGGGGTATGTACAGGAACCTTATCTTTTCTATTTTAATAAAGGGATTAATACAATTCGTTTATTATCACGCCGTGAACCCATGGCTTTATCCAGGATAAGGATTTTTAGAAATCAAGCACCTGATAATTATCAAGAAGTAAATAAGGATTATCAGGATAGAGGAATAGAAGAGACAGGAGGTACCCTGATTAAAGTACAGGGAGAGGATGCTGTATATCGTTCCAGTAAGACACTATATCCTACACATGACCAGGGAGATGCAACAGTCGAACCAAATCATCCTGCTCAAATAAGGTTAAATACTATAGGGGGACATAACTGGAATCTCCCGGGACAATGGGTTGAATGGAAGGTCGATGTTCCCGAGTCGGGTTTATATAAAATTGGTATTAAAGCCAAACAGAATATCCGTAGTGGTACATTTACCAACAGGAGACTATATGTTAATGGAGAGGTCCCATTTCAGGAAGTAAATGCATTGCGGTTTAATTATTCAAACTTTTATCAGATGTTTGTTCCATCAGAAGTTGATGGAGAAGAATATCTATTTTACCTGGAAAAAGGGGAAAACAGTATCAGGCTGGAGACTGTACTGGGTGACCTGGCTGAAATGATTGAACGTAGTACTGATGTATTGTATGACCTATCAACAATATACAGGAGAGTCATAATGATTACATCACGTGAACCTGATATACTGCGTACTTACAATTTGCCGGAAAAAATACCCGGTCTAGCTGATGAACTCCGGGAGCAGAGTGCCGTCTTAAAACAATTGGCACTTACCATGACGGAATTTACCGGGGAACAGGGAGAACATACCGCCTTATTAAATAATCTTTCTCACCAGCTGGAACATCTAGCTGAGAAGCCCGATGACAGGATGCCAAGAAGCCTTAAGGGATTGAGGGACAATATTGCGGCACTTGGTGAATGGATTATGCGAACAAATGAACAACCATTACAGATTGACTATTTGATGGTTGCTTCTCCAGAAGAGAAGCTTCCTCAGGTAAGGCCAACGGCACTACAATTTGCAGGACATGAAGTAAAGTCTTTTCTATATTCCTTTATATATGACTATAGTCAGGTAGGGGATGTCTATGAAGAAGAGAAAAACGATATTAAACCGTTAAAAGTATGGATAGGGGGAGGTCGTGACCAGGCCCAGACCCTGAAGAATATGATTGAAGACTCATTCACACCCCAGACTGGTATCCCTGTAAATCTTGAATTAATACAGCAGGGAGTTATTTTGCCGGCAACTCTGGCCGGTAAAGGACCGGATGTAGCCCTTTCAGTTTCCCCTGCAGTACCAATAAATTTCTTTATCAGGGGGGCAATTGTTGATCTGGCGGAATTTGATGATTTTCCGGAAGTTGCTTCAAGGTTTAAACAGAGTGCCCTTGTTTCTTTTCAGTTCAGGGATAGTTTCTTTGCATTGCCTGAGCAGCAGATTTTTCCGGTAATGTTTTATAGAAAGGATATATTAAATGACATGGGTTTAAGTGTACCCCAGACCTGGGATGAAGTATTTCATGTCATAGCAGAGTTACAGAAAAGTAATATGGATTTTGGTATTCCATATTCAGATATACAGCAGATAGCTGTCGGCGGAATCGGTGAGGGAGTAGCTGGAGCAGGAAGTATAACTTCACATATAGGTGTTATAAATATGCTGACATTTATGTATCAGAATAATGTGGAACTCTATAAAGAAGACGGCATTGAAACAAATATAGATACAGAAAGTGCTATTGAGGCCTTTATCAAATGGACAGAACTGTATGAATTATACGATATACCTCAATGGTTTGATTATGTAAATTACTTCAGAATGGGAGATATGCCTTTAATGATCCAGGGATATACCATGAGGAACCACCTGGAGGTTTTTGCGCCGGAACTTAGAGGGAAGTGGGGTTTTACACTGGTGCCGGGTACAGTTCAGGAAGATGGAAGTCTTAATAGAACAGTACCTGCAATGGGTTATAATACAGGACATATGGCTCATGGACCTGGAGCGTTTATAATGGAAGCTGCAGATGATAAGGAAGCAGCCTGGGAATTTTTAAAGTGGTGGACCAGTACCGAAACTCAGGTTAGATTTGGTCACGAGTTAGAGAGTATCATGGGTACTGCAGCCAGATATCCTACTGCAAATGTCGATGCACTGCAGCAGCTGCCCTGGAGATTGGAAGAACTGGAAGTTTTAAATAAACAGTGGGATTATGTCAAAGGTCTTCCGGAGGTACCTGGTGGTTATATGGTCGGTCGTCATCTGGACTTTGCCTTCCGCAGGGTAATAGATGATGAACACCCTCCACGGGAAACCCTGCTTGATTATAACAGGATAATGAATCTGGAGATTGATAGTAAAAGGGAGGAATTTGATATAGAAACAGATATTGAAGATCTCCCTCCAGAAAATAGGATACTTTACTGGAATTATGGAGTTGAAGACCTTGATCTGTAATACTATTGGGGATAAAAAGGGTAATGAAATGGAGGTAAAAAATGCGGTCTGCTTTAGAGACTAACACAGGTTTGATAAATAGATTTACAGGAAAAATTAAAAGTAATCTAAAATTCATAAAGAATGATCTAGTAGAAAACAGGGTTTCTTACCTTTTTCTGGCTCCATTCTGGACGATCTTTTTCATTTTTACTATTTTACCAGTATTTATAGCTATGTACCTTAGTTTTACCTACTATAACATGCTGGAACCTCCGCAATGGGTTGGATTACAGAATTACCTTAAGCTTTTTTTAGATGATGAGGTTTTTCTTGTAGCCATTAAAAACACCTTTGTTTTTGCTGTAGTGACCGGTCCGCTCAGTTATATAGCCTGTCTACTGCTGGCCTGGGTGATAAATGAACTTAGGCCAAAGCTCAGGGCTATTTTCACATTAATATTCTATGCACCTGCACTGACAGGCCAGGCTTATTTGCTGTCGAGATTGTTCTTTGATGGAAGTATGTATGGTTGGTTAAACTCATTACTACTTTATTGGGGAATTGTTACAGAGCCAGTTCAGTTTCTTAAAGATGCCAAATTCATAATGCCTGTAGCAATTGTGACTGTGCTCTGGGTCAGTCTGGGGACCAGTTTCCTGGCCTTTATCGGAGGATTACAGGGGATAGATGAATCCCTTTATGAGGCCGGAGCTGTTGATGGGGTTCGCAATAGATGGCAGGAATTATGGTATATCACCCTGCCTCAGATAGTACCACACATGATGTTTGGTGCAATCATGACGATCACCCAGTCATTTCTGGCAGCACAACAATTAATTGGACTGGTTGGTTTCCCGAGTACTGACTATGCTGCTAGAACTATTGTAACACATTTGATGGACTATGGTAATATACGATTTGAAATGGGCTATGCCGCTACTATTGCTGTTGTTTTATTTGCTGGTATGGTATTTTTACAGAAGATGGTTCAGAGATTCCTGGGGAAATTAAAGGGTGATGCATAATGAAGTTTAAAATACAGTTTAAGAAAAAAAGAATTACCCGTTCAGCGGGAGGAGACCTTTTTATATTTTCAATAATGCTTATTGGGGCTGCAATTTATGCCCTACCGCTGATTTTCCTGATCAGCAGTGCTTTTAAGCCCATGAATGAATTGTGGATATATCCACCACAATTTTTTGTAAGAAATCCGACTATCAAGAATTTTGTAGATCTTTTTGTATTGATGGGAGATTCCTGGGTACCTATAACACGTTATTTCTTTAATACTGTCTTTCTGGTGGTAGTAGGTACTGGTGGGAATATCATCCTGGCTTCTATGGGTGCCTATCCACTGGCCAAGCATAAATTCTTTTTTAAACCACTTATGTTTCAGACAATAATACTTTCTTTGATGTTTACTCCTGCAGTTACAGCTATACCGAATTATTTGACTATGGCCAAAATCGGCTGGGTGGATAATTATATGGCTCTAATCGTTCCTGCCTGGGCAATGAGTTTGGGGATTTTTCTGATGAGGCAGTTTATGGTTGCCATGGTACCGGATGAATTACTTGAGGCTGCACAGGTAGATGGTGCAAAGGAGTGGACAATTTTCTGGAAAATAGTAATGCCGATTGTTAAGCCTGCCTGGTTAACCTTGATGATCTTATCTGTACAGCAGTTATGGATGGAGTTTGGTTCCAGGTTTATTTATACAGAACAGCTGAAAACACTGCCATATGCCTTAAACCAGATTTATTGGAGTGGGCTGGCCCGTCAGGGTGTTGCCTTCGCGGGGGCTCTGCTGATGGCATCTGTTCCAATTATTATATTTGTCATCAATCAATCTAAAGTGGTTGAGACTATGGGAACCAGCGGAATCGATTGATTATAAGTTTATATTTTAATAAAGATTGAAATCTACCTGTATTATGTTCTGTCATAAATATGGGTAGATTCTTTAATTTTAGCTTAAAATAAGGGGCTTTTACATTAGACGCTTTTTGTAAAATATTATTTTATATGTTTGAAAGAAATCTTTTGTCAATTTTTGTGCCTTGAGAGCAGCGAAAGGAATGATACTTAATATGGAATATCTTAAAAGAGAATAAACTTTTTAAAAGGAGATGGGTATTTAATATAGAATATATATAAACTAACAAACATATCAAACATTTGTTATTTTATATCGAGATTAGTGGTTCTATATATATTCTGGGTTTTATGTCTGCCTTTTATTGCATATTAAGAAAAGTGGTAATTTAATTAAAGATTTCCTGGTGATGAAGACAATGGCAGCCTGGTAAAAAACATTAGGAGGTAAAATTTATGATTGAAAAAAAGATTCCTGTTATACTTGATACGGATATAGGTAGTGATATTGATGATACATGGGCATTAATAATGATGCTTAATTCACCGGAATTGGATATTAAACTTATTACAACAGCTACAGGAAATCCAATAGAAAGGGCGAGGATAGTTGCAAAATTGCTGGAGGAAGCTGGTCGTACAGATATACCAATAGGTATAGGAGTTAATCCTGGAAATGATCATGTCTGTAATCAAGCTGAGTGGGTAGAAGATTACTCTCTGGATGATTATCCTGGTATTGTTTATGAAGATGGTGTAGATGCAATGGTAGAAATGATACTTGATAGTGATGAAGAGGTCACACTGACCTGTATCGGGCCTCTCCCTAATATTGGTGAGGCTTTAAGGAGGGAACCAGAGATAGTTGAAAATGCCAGATTTGTAGGTATGCATGGTAGTATTTACAAAGGATATAATGGTTCTAATACACCTGATGCTGAAACAAATGTGCGCCTTTTTACCGATGATTGTCAACTGGTTTTTGAATCAGACTGGGATATGACAATTACTCCTCTTGATACATGTGGGATTGTATATCTGGATGGAGAGGATTATCAAAAGGTATATCATTCTGACAATCCGTTATTAAAGGCACTAATGGAAAATAATAAGATATTTGCAAAGAACTGTTCCTGGATGGATTATACGGATTATGATAGTAAGTCAACTACTTTATTTGATAATGTGGCTATCTATCTATCCTATAGTGAGGAATTACTGGAAATAGAAGACTTAAATATTATGGTTACAGATGATGGTATGACTAAAATAAATTCAGGGGGTAAGTTAGTACACTGTGCTGTAAAATGGAAAAATATTGACGGATTTAAAAAACATTTGGTGAGTCGACTTTTAAAGTAAGGAAGAGCTAATTACAATTCAAGTAAAGCTTAGTATAAATTAAAAATACTATAGAAAAAACCTATATATATAAAAATTACAAAAAAATCCTTAATTTCTTGTCCAGAAGTGCAGGATTTTTTATAATTCTACGGAATTATATAAATATACATGTGAATATTTATACAATTGTTTTACCCTTCAGGAAATGAGGTATATAACTATGAAATTCCATATAAATAGTATATCCCAGTTGATTAAGGAATCCTTAATTGTTAGTATTCCTGATAAGTATAAAAAAGATTTTGAGGATGTCCTGGTATCTTTAAATTTACAAAGAATTAAGTTTGTAAATATATTTGTTTTGATAATTAGTTGTGTATTGATGATAATAGCAAGAAATCAATATTATTTGTATATGTATATAGTATTATTTGTATTAATGCTTTTATGGTTTGTTTTGTTGTTTAAATCAAAACCAGGACAAAAAAGAATTAAGTGTATAAAAATCTCTTATAACTATATTGTACCTTTATTGTTAATGCTGTGGGGATTAGGCATTTCATTTCAGGATAACGACCTGGCAGCATTTATAATCATAGTCTGCATAAATTCTATGATTGTGATCAGGCGTCCCCTGAAAACATTATCTGTATATCTAGTATCATACATATTATTTTTAAGTATGGCACCATCATATTTTTCTGATAATTATTTGATGGGCTATTATATAAATGCTACTATTCTTTTTGTATTTTCTATAATTACCAGTAGGATGCTTTTTTCTAATAAATTGAATGAGTTTGTGAATACGAAGATAGTTGAAAACAAAAAAGATCAACTAGAGGACCTTTATGATGAATTAAAGATAATCAATAAAGAAATGAATAAGAAAACAGATCAGATTCAGACTTTATTTGATAATGTGGAGCAGGGATTCCTGACATTGACAGAAGAGCTAATAATTGAGGAACAATTTAGCCATGAGTGTTTTAATATATTTGGTGAAAATATTGCTGGACGGTATTATCCAGAACTAATATTTCCTGATAATCATGAACAGAGAGAATTAGTGGAAAATATTCTTAATAAAGCTCTTGAACTTGAAAATGTTGATGCTAATATTTATCTCTCATTATTACCTGAAGAATCTCAGGTAAATAACAAACAACTTGAAACACATTATAAAACTATAGAAAATTCACTAAGTTCAAGATATATGGTCATTCTTAAAGATGTGACAGAAAAGAAAAGTCTACAGAACAAAATGGAGGAAGAAAAAGAAACACTGAGAATGGTATTACAGGCAGTAGTTTATTATAATGACTTTTTTGAATGTATCAGAAATTATCAGGAATTTTGTAATCACAAAATGTATGAAGTGATTAAGGAAGAACAGGACAAAAATACTGCACTTATAAAAATCTTCAAGGTTTTACATACATATAAAGGTAATTTCTATCAATTACATATGAAGAATATAGCTGAGAAAATTCATGATTTTGAAGATAAACTCAATAATTTGACTGAAAAGATAGGTGTTATGAATGAAAAGGAGCTAATTAATTACTTTAAGGGTGTAAATATGGCCAGTTGGCTTGATAAAGATATTACTTTACTTAAAGAGATACTTGGAGAAAAATTTTTTCATAAGGAAAATTTACTTATAATTGATGCCGACAGCCTGAGTAGAATTGAAGAAGAGTTCTTTGCTGTATTATCAGAAAGTCAATGTGAGTTCTTAATACCTGAGATAAGGCGGATACGTTATAAACTGGTAAAAGATATGTTTGAGACTTACAAAATACATATAGAAAGACTGTCAACCAAACTATATAAAACTGTTAATCCTCTGCAGATACATGGGGGAGAGATGTTAATATGCCCCGAAAAGTATAAAGGGTTTATCAAATCTCTCGTTCATATCTTTAGAAATTCAATGGACCATGGTATTGAATGTGTGGAGGAAAGATTACGCAAGGGTAAAGATGTTGCCGGAAATATTACCTGTGAAATATATACCCTGAATGAAAAGTTAATCATAATTATTGCTGATGATGGGAGGGGCATTGATCCTGAAATTATTAAGAAAAAAGCTGTCAAGAAAGGCATTTATAGCAAGGAAGAACTCGATAAAATGCCAGAAACTGATGTTATTCAGCTGATTTTCAAAGAACAATTCTCAACATGCCAGAAAATTGGGGACCTTTCAGGCAGGGGCTTAGGACTATCGGCAGTAAAAAATGAGGTTGATAAACTCGGTGGTTCTATACAGGTTATCACAGAAAAAGAGGTAGGTACAAAATTTAAGTTCTTTCTGCCATATCAAGATATAAACTATATAAGTGAAGTTCCTGCTAAAACAATAATGGATTACTTTGTTGAAAAAGTGACAATAAGTTTTAAGAGAGACCTGGATATCTTCTTAACTAATTACCATGATACTCATATTAGATTGGTTGACAATATAACATTAAATAAACATACCATAGCTTTAAAAGTAATCGGAAATACGGAGTATATATTTCTATTAAGTACTGATACAAAGATGGCACTTAAAATACTATATAATGCCTATGTCGGAGAGGTAGGTAAAGAAATAGATAAATACCTTGTGGATGCAATGTCTGAGATGCTAAATGTAGTAGTGGGTAACATCATAAAAAAAATATTTAAGAATAGCGATAGAGTTACAATGGAAACACCGATAAGGATTAATAGTATTAGTGAAGTAGGAAGTAGCATTGACTATAGATGGCAGTACAGTATAGAGAACTGTGGGGATATCGGAAATTTAAAATTGGCTTTACTTATAAATAGGAGAGAGTAGTCAGGGGGAGAGTATCGTGTGTAAAGTGATGATAGTAGATGATTCCTTCGTAATGAGAAATAATTTGAGAAGATTACTGGAGAAGTCCGATTATCAGGTGATTTCTGAGGCCGAAAACGGCCGTCAGGCAATTATGGAATATTTTAAGCATAAACCAGATCTTGTGACTATGGATTTAAATATGCCTGTAATGGGTGGGATAGATGCAATCAAGAAAATTATTGAAAAAGACCCTTCGGCCAGGATTGTTATTGTCAGTGCTTTTAATCAAAGAACAAAGATATTTGAGGCCCTGGAAAATGGAGCAAAACACTATATAATAAAGCCCATTACATACCAGAAAGTAATAAGCATAATCAAAACGGTTCTTGGTCACCATTCTAGAGAAGAATAAGCTTAATGATTTAAGCATTTATATAAATGTTCATAAAGAATGGGGATTAATTCACTAATTACCCCGATTCTTTTAATTCTTTGTATATTTTCTGATCTACATTTCCCAGTAGTTCAAGATTATTAATCATCAGGTGGAATCGGCAGTTTAGATTACTTGCTGCCTGCTTACACATCTCCATCCGGTAAAGATATATTTCAAAATAGTCCATTACCTGTGAGATAGTGGCATCATAGTCAATGTGAAGGGTTATTTTTTTATTCTCTGAATCTACTTCCAGTGAAGAATCCTGAATTGCTAGATTAACCCTATCGTGGATTTGAGTGGCATTTTTCTTATTTGCTCTTGTACGGTGAGCATCACTTTTATCAGCCAGTATCAGGGCTGAAGTGATTGGGTTTACAGGATGACCGATATCTTCCTCATGATTGGCAATGGCAGTAGTGATTTTACATATATCCTCAATAGGGATTTCCATTCTTCTCAATTCAGTGTATACAATATTGGCACTTGAAACTCCATGATGTTTGCGGTTGAACATATTTCCAACATCATGTAGATATCCCGCAATACGCCCTAATTCTACAGTATGTTTATCAAAATTTAGTTCCTCTAATATATAACCGGTGAGTTTTGAGACATAATTAACATGACGAAAACCATGTTCAGTATATCCTCTGGCCGCGAGATAATCATTTGCGTTTCTTATCATATATTGGATGTCTTCATTTTCTTTAATAGACTTTAAAGTTAACATTGTTTTTCCTCCTATCATTACTTTCTGCTAAGACTGAATAAATGATATGGATGATTAAAATATAACTTCCGTAACAGAAAAACTTAGAGTAAGTAATGTAAGTTATATTATGTTTTGAAATTATTACAATTATTATATCATAGCTTAAGTTATTTTGGAAATAATATTATATAAAGAGCTTAATACTCACAATATTCATGTTGCTCATATTGGTCACAATACCTACAATACTTATATTACTCATATTGGTCTTAATACCCATAAACTAGTTTCTTTAAAAGTCTACATCCAGAAGGAGTAGGCCTGTCTTAATAATTATAGACTCAACTTTAGAAGATGAAATATACACTTAGAGTCGGTTAGCCATATCTTCATTCACGGGAAAAAATTTTAAATGTAGAGGTTTCTATGTAGAGGTTTCTATGTAGGTATAAATCCCCTCTGTTTGCTTAAGACTAGTTTAGTAGAGGGGGTATTTTTTTGCAAATTATACATGCAACCTTTAGCTCCGGTGAAGGTGATCAGGCAGTCGAACTGCTGTCTACTATGGGTGTTGATATAGAGGATTACAAGCTAATAAAATCAGCAAGCGGAGACCTTTTGATTATCAATCTCCTTTATGGCGATATAGATGTTCTTCTTGATAATCTGACCAGTAAATTTGATTTTGAGAATAATAGAGAACGCAGTCTGGCCATTTTTACAGCGGATACAGTAATCCCGAGAAATAAGGAGAAAGCACAAAAGGCAGAGTATCGTGCCAGTAGGGAATCATTAATTACTTTTGCTCAGGAAAACTCCCAACTTAACTTCCAATATTTTTTATTGGTTGTCTTTTCGGCAATTATTTCCAGCCTGGGATTGCTACTGGACAATGTTGCAGTTATAGTTGGCTCAATGATTATTGCACCGGTTCTTGGTCCTATACTGGCCATAACAATCGGTATTGTTCTTGGTGATATCAAGATGGTCAGAAAGGGTATATCTGCGGAAATTCTGGCAGTGATAACAGCAGTACTTGTTGGTGCTATCTTTGGTTTGCTGTTTCCCAATGTTGGAATCACTGATTCTCTGAGAGTGAGGATGTATCCCACAATAGCAGATCTGATAATTGCTATGGCTGCGGGTGGAGCAGGGGCATATTCCCTTGTAAAAGGACAGCTTGAATCCGGTCTTGTGGGAGTAATGATAGCAGCATCATTAATCCCAGTAATGAGTACTATGGGTATAGGCATTTCACTTGGACAGAGCAATATGATTTTAGGTGCAGGGTTGCTGTTGGCGGGTAACTATTTGTCGCTATTACTGGCAAATATAATTATTTTTTATTTTGAAGGTTTAAAACCACAGATGTGGTATAAACATAAGGCCAGGCAAATAGTCAGGAAAAGCCTTATTTTTGTCATTGCTGCTGTATTATTAATCAGCATACCCCTGGGTATCTTAACTGTGTATGAATTTTATAGAGAAAAACCTGTAGAGAAAATAAGGACCATCATTACTGAAAATCTGGTTTCTGAATGGAATTACAGGATAGACGAGATAAATATTGAGGGTAATTTAATTACTGTATATATTTATGCAGAAGAGAGTTTAGAGAAAGACTTATTAAGTAGTATAAAAAATGAGATTGAGCGCCAGCTCAAACGAGAATATGATGTCAACTTCAAAATAATACCTATTGAAGAGGTGGAGTTGTGAGGTGTTATCAGGGTATTATTTTTATCTAAAAAGAGATTTTGTGCCTTGACACCAGCCCGAATTATATGGTAATATATACATATATTAATCAATCTAAGTATTAAAAATCAAACTGGAAGAAGTTAATAAAGGAGATATCAATGCGCAGAAACCTTAACTAAAATTATCAAATTGAATATGTTTTCTGAAGACTTTTAGATATTACAGCCCGGGTATTTTATATCTATATCTGAGTATGTGAAATAATACTGCGGGTTATCTGTGTCTTCTTTAAACGGTTTTAGTTAAGGAACATCATTGATAGTCTAATTTATATATTCTTTAAACCATGACATGACTATGTTCTTGTTTATGGTTTTTTTAGTTTTCAGGTATATTTCAGGTGATTTGTCATTTTTCACTTTATCTTAATTCTGTATATATCTTGAATCTTAATTTGAAGTAATTTTTAATCAGGCTATAGGCGGTGTGCCCGTCTATAGCCTTTTTTTTATTGTAGGCACAGCTTAATATATGCCTGGTTTTCTAGATTAATTCTGCTAAAAAGTTAAGGGGTGATATAAATGCTGATTCTTTCTGTAAAATGGATTGAGACGATTCTAATATAGAAATTCCTTTAAGAGATAATTAAAAAACAAAGAATAAACGAGGTGATAGTATGCAACTGCTAAGTTGTCGAAAAATATATAAGGATTTTGCAGACCAACAGGTACTCAATGGTATAGACTTTGATATAAATGAAGGTGAAGTTATTGGTCTGGTAGGTGCAAATGGTGCTGGAAAAACTACATTTGTCAATATAATTTCTGGGATTATTAGTGCTGATAAAGGAGAGATTATCAAGCACAGTAGTAATTTAAAGATTGCTTATCTTCCACAGTCAACTTTTTATACTGAAGAAACATTTAATAGTATTTATAATAAAAATGTTCAGAAAGTTATAGGTGATTTTTTTGAAGTTACCAGCTATCTGGGGCTTAATAAAATTAAAGACTGGAAGGGCGATCGTTTGAATAATCTCAGTGGAGGTGAAAAAACAAAACTTGCCCTGGCAGATATCTGGATTGCAAACCCTGATCTGCTTATTCTGGATGAACCCACCAATCATCTTGATTTACAGGGGGTAGAGTGGTTGATTGATAAGATAAAATCATTTCAGGGTGCCTGTCTGATAATTTCTCATGACCGTTATTTTCTGGATCGGGTGACAGATAACATAGTAGAGATAGAGAAAGGAATAAGTACTGTATTCTATGGTAATTACACTTTTTATAGGGAAGAAAAAAAACGTAGATATGAGGAACAGTTACAGCAGTATCAGGTCCAGAAAAAGAAGGAAAGGAAGTTGAACAAACAGATAGAACAACTGGATAAGTGGTCCACAAAGGCTCACAACGAGTCTCGAAAAAAAGCTGTTGATAGTGGTAATAAATTTGGCGGGAAGGAATTCAATCGAGCAAAAGCTAAAAAAAGGGATCAGCAGGTTAAATCAAAGTTGAAAAGACTGGAGAAAATGGAGGAAGAAAGTGTTGAAAAACCAACTGAAGAACCAGAAGTCTTGTTCAGATTCAACAATTCTGGTAAGAGGGGCAAAAGACTAATAGAGGCCCGTAATATTACCAAGGGATTTGAGGGTAATATTCTCTTTGAAGATAGTTCTTTTTACATTAATCACGGTGACCGTATCGGTATTTACGGAGAAAACGGATGTGGGAAGAGCACATTAATTAAAGTTATAACTGGCCGGGATAAAGTAGATGTAGGTGAACTCTGGGTAAGCCCATCTTTATCTTTTTCCTATTTAAGTCAGGATGTAATGGATCTAAATGAAGATAATACAATACTGGAAGCCCTTGCTGCTGATAAATTTTATAATAACAGGGAGAGAGCACTGTTAGCAAATATGGGATTCGAAGATAAATTTCTTGATAAAAAAATCGAATCATTAAGCCTTGGTGAAAGAACAAAGATTAAGCTAGCTGAACTCATACTGGAAGAAAGTGATTGCTTGATACTGGATGAGCCCAATAATCATCTTGATTTATTTAGTAGAGAACAGTTGGAAGATACCCTGGATCAATATCCTGGAACTATTATGCTTGTCTCACATGATAGATATTTACTTGAGAAAATCACTGACTGTATGTTGATATTTCAGAATAAAGAAATAAAGAGGATTGCAAGAGGGTTTAAGGATTATAGTGAGGGTCGAAATGTAAATAGGGATATGGGTAAAAGAAAAAAGGAATTATTAAGGGATAAGTTAATTGTTGAGAACCGCATAACTGCAATACTCTCGGAAATTGGATTGTATAATATAGAGGAAGCAGAATATAAAGAACTGGATCAAGAGTTTCAGGAATTAATAAAAAAGAGAAGAATTTTAAATGAGAAGATATAATTAAGCTCGCTGAAGTTGGTATGAATTTTAGCTACTGCTGGCATTGGCTCTGATCTGACATTCAATTCGATGATTTACCCGGTTTCATCTGTTGCTAACAGTATTTTTGCCTTCATTCTGGGTGTGGTAATTGTGACAATTGCCTGTATTATTCCTGCCTGTAGAGCTGCAAAACTTGAACCGACTAAGGCTATCAAGGAAGTGTAGAATAAGACTAAGGATGAAGGAAGTACCCTGATATGAAGACAGTTATCATTGCTGATAGCTGTCTTTTTTCTATTAAACAATGTTTTTCTACGATTTGTAATAAGCCGAAAAGTCATAATATTTGATAGTTTCGAACTATTATATAAGATATATGTTTTAATTATAATTATTGCACAAACGGTCACTAAATCTCATAGTATATTTAAGGTTAATAATATATATGTCCTGGGGGGATATCAGTATATGGAAGAGGTTAATGTAGAAGTGTTAAAAACAGATCTTTTGATAATTGGAGGTGGCACAGCTGGCTGCCTGGCAGCGGTGAAGGCGAAGCAAAAAAATCCTGATATAGATGTTCTAATAGTAGAAAAAGCACATATAGAAAGAAGTGGTTGTCTGGCAGCAGGAATGAATGCGATTAATGCATACATAAATCCCGGGGAGACACCGGAGAGTTTTGTCAGGTATGTTAGAGCGGATGCAATGGGGCTAGTTCGTGAAGAACTTGTACTTACCATGGCGGAGAGATTAAATGAAGTGGTTGAAGAGGTTGAATCATGGGGTCTTCCCATAGAAAAAGATGAAAATGGGAATTATGCTGCCAGAGGTAGATGGAATATCAAAATCAATGGGGAGAAATTAAAACCTATAATTGCTGATAAAGCCATAGAAAAAGGAGCACGAGTGCTTAATAGAGTTGTAGTTACAAATCTCATAGTAGAGGATGGTGTGATCAAAGGGGCATTAGGTTTTGGTGTCAGAAATGGTGTTTTTTATGTTGTGAATGCAGAGGCAGTTATTGTGGCTACTGGTGGAGCTGCAGGTATATATAGGCCCAATAATGAAGGATCATCACATCATAAGATGTGGTACTCACCTTTTAACACAGGAGCAGGTTATGCTATGGGAATCAGAGCAGGAGCTGAAATGACTTCTTTTGAAATGAGGTTTATAGCACTCAGGACAAAAGATGTTATTGCACCTACAGGTACACTGGCTCTTGGTTTTGGTGCCACACAGGTTAATTCTAAAGGTGAAAGATTTATGGTCAATAGATATGGTCATATGGGGGCTGAAGGTGCGCCCACACCATTAAGGGTATATGGACCTACACAGGAAGTCAAAGAGGGCCGAGGTCCGGTTTTTATGGATACTACACATCTAAGTGACGAAGATATCAAGGAACTCAAGAAAAGCTACCTGAATATGTATCCGGAATTAGTGTTATCCTGGGCAGCAAATGATTTTGACCCTGCAAAAGAACCGATCGAAATACAGGGAACAGAGCCATATATTGTAGGAGGTCATACTCAATCAGGTTACTGGATTAATGTAAAACGAGAAACCAGTATAAGGGGATTATATGCAGCCGGGGATGTTGCAGGAGGTGCTCCCTATAAGTTTGTGAGCGGATGTTGGGCAGAAGGTGCTATAGCTGGTGAAAATGCAGTTGACTACATAAGAAAGCAACGAGATTCATCTGATGCAATATCTATGTATTCTAATGATATTAAGAACTATGATACTCAGAAGGAACTTGTCCGCGTATTTGCCCCATTAAATCGTCAGGATGGGGTTAAACCTGAAGACATGGAGGAAAGACTTCAGAAAATTATGGATGAATATGCCGGTGGAGTTAGCAGATATTATGAGATGAATGATACTGAACTTCAGATAGCTGAAAAGAAATTGAGTCATTTGAAATCTCAAATACAATATCTGATAGCCTCTGACCTGCATGAGTTGATGTGCTGTCATGAAGTTATTGATAGGATAGATGTAGCAGAGGTACTTGTCAAACATTTATTGTATAGAAGGGAGACCAGGTGGCCGGCATATCAGAGTAAAGTAGATTATCCAAATTTAAATGACAGGGAATGGTTGAAATTTGTTAATAGCAGATTAAGAGATAATGAAATTGAAATTGTGGAACGCCCCTATAAAAAAATGATTGCTGGAGATAGATATGTTCCCTAATGGTGGTATATCAGGGTGTTCGAGAAGCTATCTTAATTTCAAAATCACTAAATCTGAACTTTGTTCTGATCACAGAGAATATTAATATTATTAATGTCAAGTAATAGAAGAATAGTATGGAGGTATGATTTTATGAGTGTTAAATTTGATTATGAAGCATGCAATTCCTGTCTGGGGAAGGATGAACCCTTCTGTACCAAATACTGTCCCGGGGACTTGCTGGCTATAAATAAAGATACAGGTAAACCCTACATCAGGAGTGATAAGGACTGCTGGGACTGCATGGTATGTGTCAAGGTCTGCCCCTTTGATGCTATTGAGACTAAACTACCATATCAATTGGCCAGCTATACAGCCAGTCTGAAGCCTAAGGTTTCAAAGGATAAAATCGTATGGCGGCTAAGGGACACTAAAGGTAAAGAGGAAGTATATGAATTGAAAACAAGTGGATAGAGGGTATTATGAGATACTAGAAAAGGTGTACATCTTTAAAAAGGGTACACCTTTTAGCTTTATGACATTATAGTATAGACAAAATGAAAGTAAAAGGGTACTGGCATAACATAGATAAGCGCAGTAGGATTTAGCAAATTGTTATAGAATATGAAGGTAGAGGCAGGGGAATATTTTGTTAATGTAGGGAAACTATTTTTCAGGCTATATAAGATGGTGGAGCCAACTTGTTTTAAAGGGGGTAATCAGGATTTATTTTATAAAACTATTTTTAGTATCTATTGTACCGGGGATTTTATGGGTCTGGTACTTTTATCGGAAAGATAGATATGATCCAGAGCCAGTCAGACTTATAGTCAGGGATTTTATATGGGGAATACTAATAGTTTTTCCAGCAGGTTTATTGGAAGCTCCATTTGGAAATCTTCTGCGTCCTCAGACACCGCTCCTTACTTTGTTTTTTTCAAGTATTTTTATTATTGGTATTATTGAAGAAGGCCTGAAGTCATTTGTAGTTTATAAGTTACATTTCAATCACCCAGAATTTGATGAACCAGTAGATGGAATTATTTACGGGATTACAGTTGGACTTGGTTTTGCTGCTTTTGAGAATTTATTTTATACTGTTATATATGGTTATCAGGTTGGTCTAACCAGAGCTGTACTTACCAGTCTTGCCCATGCTTCCTTTACTGGAATATTCGGTTTTTTCTTAAGTAGGGCACAGCATGAAGATAACAAATCTCTCATCTGGTATGGTTTTTTACTGGTAGCCTTTTTACATGGTCTATATGACTTTCTGGTAATTGGAGGCTTTGTAGGTTTAATTTCTACAATAATAATTATTGGTATATTACAGGGTTATCTTGCTTCACTTATCAGTCATACAACAGATAAGTCACCATTTAAGTAAATTGAAATTTCATGACAGGTTATTTTATTTCCTACATTTTAATAACAATTTAAGGGAATGCCATTCTGAATTGCTAACTGAATTTATTCTTATTGAATTCGGGCTTAATACATTGTATAATAATGATAAAGGTATCTTGTTAAGTTAAATAAAAAAATCCTGCCATTTAAATTTAGCGGCAGGTTTTTCTCTTTTTTTGAATAAATAATTACAGAGGGTTAAAGTTCTAGTAAAGAAGATTTGGGGGTACTTATACGAAATAAGAGTATAGATAATTGTGTATATATAAAAGTTCATTTATGCGAGGTGTAAAAAAGATGCTAGAAGTAAAAAGAGTAGATAATGAAATTGAACTGGAAAAAGTTTTTGAGCTCAGATATCAGGTTTTTGTGAAAGAACAGGGAGTACCATTATCAATAGAACGGGATAAATATGATCAGTCTGCAGAGCATGTAATGGCCTTATCTGGAGATAAGGTTGTTGGGTGTGGTAGGATTGTATTTAATAAAGATTATGGAAAGATAGGCCGTGTTGCAGTGGATAGTGAATATAGAAGACAGGGTGTGGGGAGAATGATATGTCAGGAGTTAATACAGATTGCCAGAGATCAGGGCAGTAAAAAGGTAATACTCCATGCTCAATTTGACTCCCGTGATTTTTATAAAAAACTTGGTTTTAAAATGGTTGGTGATATATTCATTGAAGCGGATATAAAACATATTAAGATGGAATATGTTCTTTAATTTAAAAACTTTAGAACAAATCGGTTTTGCCATCTTAAAAAAGCCAAATATTATTTCTAGATAATTGCTTGATAAATGAACGAAAATAATATATCATATAGTATTGGTGTGTAAAACGTCGTCATAAAATTACAAAAAATTTTGCAATTGTCTTGAGGAGGACATATGATGAAAAAGAATTATGATGTTGTAATAATAGGTGCAGGTCCAACCGGAATATTTACTGCTATGGAATTAATTAATAAGAATGCCGATCTGGATATCCTGCTCCTGGAGAAAGGAACAGATCTGAAACAAAGAATTTGTCCCATGAATGTTCAGAAAACCAGGTGTGTGAAGTGCCCAAGTTGTGCTATTGTATCTGGCTGGGGTGGAGCAGGTGCTTATAGTGATGGCAAACTGAGTCTTTCCCCAGAGATAGGCGGCAATCTACATGAATACATTGGCTGGGATAAGTTATCAGAACTAATTAAATATGCTGATGATATTTATATGGAGTATGGCGCTCCTGATAGAATTTTTGGTGTAGATGAAGATAGTGTAAAAGATATCAAGGAAAAGGCCATTAAGGCACAATTGAAATTTATTCCTGCTCGATTGAGACACCTGGGTACTGGATATAGCCAGACTGTTCTCCAGGTAATGCAGGATTCTATACGGGAACAGGGTGTTGAGATTAGATTTGGTGAGAATATTATAAAACTTTTGGTTGAAGATGAAAAGATATTTGGAGTAGAGACTGCTACTGGAGATACAATCAATGCTCAATATGTTGTGACAGCTCCTGGCAGGGAGAATGCCGAATGGTTAAGTAAAGAAGCTAAGAGGCTTAATATAGATATGAAGATAAATCCAATAGATATTGGTGTAAGGGTAGAATGTCATTCTGCAATTACAAAAGAACTAACAGATAATATATATGAATCAAAATTAATTTATCAGACCCCTACTTTTGATGATAAAGTACGCACTTTCTGTATGTCGCCATATGGCCAGGTGGTAAATGAAAATAATCAGGGGTTAATTACTGTCAATGGTCACAGCCATGCTGAAATCAAGACCGAGAACACCAATTTTGCCCTTCTGGTCAGCAAGACATTTACAGAACCGTTCCATGAACCTATAACTTATGGAAAGGATATAGCAAAACTCGCTAATTTACTGGGAGGTGGGGTTCTGGTACAGCGTCTGGGTGATCTACTGGATGGCCATCGTTCTACATCTGAAAGGATTAGCCGTGGTATAGTTGAACCTACTCTGAGTGAAGCCACACCTGGAGACTTAAGTCTGGTATTACCTCATAGACACCTTACTGATATAATAGAAATGCTGGAGGCACTGGATAAGCTGGCACCTGGTTTATACTCCCGGGACACATTATTATATGGTGTAGAGGTCAAGTTTTATTCCTCAAGGCTTTACGCAGATAATACACTGGAGAGTAGTATTAAAAATCTTTTTGTAGGTGGGGATGGGGCAGGTATTACCAGAGGGCTTATGCAGGCTTCGGTTTCTGGTATTGTAATTGCCAGATCTATATTTGATAAGCATAAAGCTTAAGGAATAATCAATAAATGCTGTAAATGAAATGAATACTACAAATGAATACTATAAATTTCAAGGAAATTTTTGTTATGATATGGATAGCTTTCTGTTGAATTACCTGGGAAGCTGGCATAAAAATAATTTTTCTTGTTGTTAATTAGAGGTGAGCTTTTATGTATCCCTGTAGCTTTTATAAGGAGATTTCAACAGAAATAGCACTACAGGAAATTTATAATAAGCTGTATAATCAATTTGGCCCTCAAAATTGGTGGCCGGCTGAAAGTAGGCTGGAGACCATCGTTGGCGCAATTCTGACTCAATCTGTCAACTGGACTAATGTGGAGAAGGCTATAGTAAATTTACGCGAGAATGATTTGCTATCTCTGACAGCTTTAATGAAAGTGGATATAGACAGACTGGCTGAACTGATTCGACCATCTGGCTATTACAATATGAAAGCAAAAAAGCTTAAGGCCTTTCTTGAATTTTTAGAGAAAGAATATCAGAGAAGTTTAGATATTTTGTTTCAGGAGGATATTGAGACTTTACGAGAAAAACTTTTGAATGTATATGGGATCGGGCCAGAAACAGCTGATTCAATTCTCTTATATGCTGGTGAATATCCTACTTTTGTTATAGATGCCTATACAAAAAGGGTTTTCTCTCGAATAGGAATCTGCAATGAGAAAGTGGATTACCATCAATTACAGAATATGATAATGGATGAATTACTCCCGGATGTAGAAAAATACAATGAATATCACGCATTAATAGTAAAATTAGCTAAGGAGAATTGTAAAAAAAGTAATCCTGTTTGTGATAAATGCATTTTAAGTTGCAAAAATAAGGACAAAATGATTTGAAAATTTAAAAGTGAAATAATTTAATCCAGTATATTGCATTACACAGTACTATGTGTTATACTGTTATTAATAAATACTAATTCTACATTTGTTTTTGCTAAAATATTTTTTTATTAGACTACATTGTATTACAAGGTAGCTTGTTAAACTAAATGTTTTAGAGTTCTTTCGTACTATTTAATATAGAAAAATCAATTATGATAGATAAGAGGTGATAATTATTAATATTCAATTTAAAAAAGGAGTACTAGAGCTATGTGTTCTAGTAAAATTGAGTAAAAAGGATTGTTATGGTTATGAACTTGTTGAAGAAATATCACAGTACATAAATATATCTGAAGGGACTATATATCCGTTATTAAGGAGACTTCAGAAGGAAGCTTATCTTGAGTCATATCTGAGGGAGTCCAATGAGGGGCCTCCCAGGAAATATTATCGTATTACAGGTTCCGGGGAGGAGATTAAGGATCATTTAATAAGTGAATGGGCTGAGTTTGTTAATGGTGTTAACTCAATAATAATGGAGGGGGATAAAGATGAATAAGGCGGTTTTTATGCAGGAATTAAGGGAAAAACTCAAATCACTACCTGAGAATGAAATAGATGATATCTTATACGACTACGAAGAACATTTTAGTGTTGGTATTGAGAAAGGAAAGAGTGAAGAGGAAATTGCAGAATCTCTGGGTAACCCGGCTAAGATTGCCAGGTCCTATCAGGCAAAAACAGTTATTGAGAATGTGAATAATAACCCAACACCCAGGAATATTTTTAAAGGTCTTGTTGCGATTTTGTCACTTGGTTTTTTCAATTTAGTATTTGTTCTGGGGCCATATATTGGTCTGATGGGGGGATTGATTGCCTTATTTGCAGGAGCAGTAGCCATGATAGCAACAGGTTTAGCAATTATTGTTGCGCCAATAGTAGATGTTATTCTCCCGGTCTTTGTGACTATTAATATTCCGCCAATTGCTGCAATTCTTCTGGGTATAGGAATTACAGCCCTTGGGGTTCTGTTTTTTATTTTTAATCTTTATATTGGAAGAAAAATATTTAATGGAACTATGAAGTATGTCGATTGGAATATTGATATTATTAAAAAAGGAATGGTGAGAGATGAATAAAAAAATTATTTATTATCTGGTATTAGTGGCTGTTTGCAGTATTGGGTTAGGACTGGCGATAATTTATACCACAGGTGGATTGGTTTTTTCAGAAACAAATCAGAATTACGATATAAATATTACAGAAGTCAGGGAAAGTGATGGTGTTAATCAAATAACTGTCAATAATATATCTGCTGATATCACTATAATACCAGAAGAGAGAGAAAATATAAAGATACACTACTATGGAAATGTAAGTAATACTGCTGATATACCAGAATTGAATATTAGTAGAGATGGAAATGAACTAATAATAAGGATGGAAGAAGGAGAAAATAAGATTAGGTTATTTTACTTCCTTAATCTAACACTGGAAATACATATCCCTGAAGAATATGCCGAAAATCTGTCTATTGCCTCTTCATCGGGGAATATAGATTTTAAGGATATACTAAGGCTTAGGGACTTTAGTCTTGACTCTCTTTCTGGGAATCTTTATATAGATACTCTAACAGCCGGAAATACAGACATAAAACTTAAATCTGGAAATCTTAAAGCTGTAGATTTACAGGTGGAAGATATGGCAGTTGAAGTGATATCAGGTAATATTGATTTCAATGACTTTAAGGCAAATGACTGTAACTTTAGTCTTACTTCCGGCAATTTAAATGCTGATACCTTTCATACTGAAAGGACAGAATATAAAATAATATCTGGAGATGTTAAAATTGAAGATTTTTATGGGGATTTAAGAGGAGAAACCTCATCAGGTAATATAAGAATCAAATTTAATACATTTAAAGACAATGTACGTCTTTCGTCCAGCTCAGGAAATATTGTTTTGGATCTTCCTGATGATGCAGAATTTTCAATAGATGCAAGGACTTCAGGGAACATATATTATAATTTCCCTGTATCTATTCAGGGGATTAAAGAAGATAATTATCTGAATGGTCATGTAAGTAATGGAGAAAATACATTAAAAATAAACGTATCATCAGGAAATATTACAATAGAATAGTTATAATTTAAAAGAAATTGTGGATAACTTTTTAAAAAATCAGAGAACTTTTGAATTTAAAGGCACAGAAAAGTCTGCTGCCTTTTTTGTCACTTTCAGTAATAAAAATAAAAAAATTACCAATATATCACGATATATATACCTTAAAGTATACTATTTTAGTGGTTATTGTCTATTTACTGCTATAATGGGGAACAGGGTTTAAGTATCAGGTATAAAGTTATCCACAGGAATATCCACATATTAACAACAGGGAAAGTTTTAGGATTTTTATGAGTAAATCTATAGTGAAAATATCATTAAAGTTTACCTATTAAAATAATATCTATTTTAACTTTAGTATCTATAAAAAAGCCTTCAAACTTTAGTATATAAAAAAACACCTTCATTTAAGAAGATGTTTACAGTGGTCTGCCCGCCGGGATTTGAACCCGGGGCCTCTTCGTCCCGAACGAAGCGCGCTACCAAACTGCGCTACGGGCAGTTATATATATATTATTATATTACTGAGAATATTCATTGTCAATTTATATCAAATTGGTTTTTCCAATATAATGCTTCTCCATGATAATATTTTTATTTCAATATATATATATAAGCGATTTACCTGCGATGATTCTTTAAAATAAATTTTCCATTAATTATTAGAATTCTGTTGACAATAATTAGAATTTGTGTTATTCTACTTTAGTAAGTTAAAGCATTAAAACAATAAAGGAAAATAAGAAGCGAAAAATACTATTTTAAAAGGAATGATATTTACTATGATTAAAAAGAATAATATATTAAGATCTCCTGGTGGGATGAGGAGTTATTTACCAGGGGTGGCTACAGAATTAAAGAAGATAGAAAATGATATACTGGATGTTTTTCAATTGTGGGGCTATCAATCTATAATAACACCGACCCTGGAATATTTTGAGTCTTTGACTGAGGGTATGGGAAGAACAATGGATAAAAAATTATATAAGTTTATAGATTATGAAGGTAATATTCTGGCTTTAAGACCGGAGATGACTGCTCCTATTGCCAGAACTCTTTCTACCCTTCTGAGTGAGATAGAATTACCTTTACGGTTATCATATAATGCATCGGTCTTTAGATATGACCAACCTCAGACCGGGAAAAACAGGGAGATATATCAACTTGGTGTTGAGTTTATTGGAGAAAAGAATTATCTGGCTGATGCGGAAACAATTATACTTGCAATTGAATCCTTACAAAATACAGGGATTGAAGATTTTAAAATAGATGTCGGCCATGCTGCTTACCTGAATGGTATTATAAGGGAATTGAATCTGGATGAGGATATACAATATGAAGTCAAGTCATTTCTAAACAAAAAAGACCTTGTTGGTTTAAATAATTATATAATGGAACTGGATATTCCAGATAAAGAAATACTGAAAAGAATACCCTTCTTGAGAGGGGGGTTGGAAGTACTGGAAGAAGCCAGTATGTTGGTCGATAATCCTGCTTCCAATCAGGCTGTAGAAAATTTGAAAAAGGTTTATAGTTATCTGAACAGCTATGGTTTTGCCGATTATATTACTTTTGATCTGGGTTTGAGCAGGGGTTTTGACTATTATACTGGTGTGGTTTTTGAAGGTTTTACAGAAAAGCTTGGTTATACTATCTGTGGTGGAGGAAGATATGATAATTTACTCAACAAGTTTAGCGGAATCAAGATACCAGCAATTGGATTTGCTATTGGTATAGAAAGGGTCAGACTGGCCCTGAGGCGTCAGGATTATAAGATTGCAGAATATAAGATAGACGAATATATCATTTTCAACGAAGGGACAGAAGAATTGGCCTTAAGTACAGCAAAGAAATTGAGGTCCAGAGGGCTGGTAACAGTTGTCACAGCTGCAGGTGAGCAGAATAATGAACTGTTTTATAGTAGAGAAGCAAATGGAAATACTGTCCTGACAGGTAGCAAGGAAACAGCTAGCCTATCAAATAAAGGTCTAAAAAGGATAATAACTTTTTTATCAACAAAGGAACTTGAAATACATGATTTAATTAATGATAGCAAAAAAATAATTGCTCTAAACCAGGACTGGGAGGAAAATCTATGGGAGATATAATTACTGCTTTGCCAAAAGGACGTTTAATGGGTGTGGTTGTAGATATATTAAAAAAGGCCAATTTTATATCGGAAGGACTGGATATCGATGAAATTTCACGTAAACTGGTTTTTACGGATGAAGAAACAGGAAATTCCTTTCTGCTGGCTAAACCAAAAGATGTGCCCATCTATGTTGAACATGGGGCAGCAGATATCGGTATAACAGGAAAGGATGTTATTCTTGAACATGGGAAGAGACTTTATGAACTGGCAGATCTGAAGGTAGGCTGGTGCAAATTAGTGGTTGCTGTACCTGAGGGAAAAGGTATTACTGAAGTGAAGGATATACCTGAACACAGTCGGGTAGCGACTTCGTTTCCCAATATTACCAGGAGTTTTTTTCAAAAAATGGGAATACAGGTTGATATCATTTATCTTAATGGATCAGTTGAACTGGCCCCACTGGTAGATCTGGCTGATTTAATAGTTGATATAACATCTACAGGGACAACTTTGAGAAAGAATAAATTGCTACCTATAGCTGATATTGTTGAGTCATCATCAAGATTAATTGTTAATAATGTTAGCTATAAAACCAAACATAATATTATCAGCAACTTGATTTCTGATATAGATGAAAATGTTTCAGATGAGATTTTATAAAAAGGCCGTAGAATATAAAGTGTATAGAATGAAATATATAAAGTAACAGTAAAGTCTATGAAAGTAAAACACATAATTGTTAGGCCGTGATATACTGGCCAGAGTGGAAAGGAGAATTTTTATGAAGTTGTTAAAATATCCAGGTGATAAGGATATAATAAATCAGATTGTAGAGAAAAATACTTTTAATTTTCAGGATGATCGTTCAAAAGTGGTGGAAGATATTCTTAATGATGTCAGAGAAAATGGTGACAATGCTGTCAAGAAATATACAGCTAAGTTTGATGGAGCAGAACTTGATTCTCTGAAGGTCTCTGAGGAGGAGATAGAGGAGGCCTACCGACAGGTTGATGATAATTACCTGGAATCTCTTAGAAAATCTCTGAGGAGAGTCAACGAATTTCACAGGAAACAACTGAGGCAGAACTGGTTTGACTACGAAAAGGGAATGGTCGGTCAGATGATCAATCCTCTTAAGAGAATTGGTGCTTATGTTCCAGGAGGAAGGGCTGCCTATCCCTCTTCAGTGGTAATGACAGTTATGCCTGCCAGGGTAGCAGGAGTTGAAGAAATAGTTGTTGTTTCTCCACCTGATAAAGAGGGTAAAGCCAATCCACATACACTGGTGGCGGCCAGCGAGGCCGGAGTTGATGAGATATACAAAGTTGGAGGAGCTCAGGCGATTGCTGCACTTGCCTTTGGTACAGATACTATTAGAGGTGTGGATAAGATTGTCGGGCCGGGGAATATCTATGTGACATTGGCAAAGAAACTTGTCTATGGTATAGTAGATATAGATATGCTGGCTGGTCCCAGTGAGGTTCTGGTGCTGGCAGATGAATCTACTAATCCTGAGTTCATTGCTGCTGACCTATTGTCTCAGGCTGAACATGATCCGCTCGCTGTGTCAACTTTAGTTACTACAGATGAGAAACTTGCCAGTGATGTCAGGGAAGCTGTTCAAGAGCAGATGAAGACCCTATCAAGAAAAGAGATAGCTGAAACTGCAATTGCTGATAATGGTACTATTATACTTGTTGACACAGTGGAAACAGGTCTTGAGCTGGTAAATTTATTTGCACCTGAACACTTTGAACTGCTGGTTGCTGAACCATTTAAATATCTGGGTAAAGTCAGGAATGCAGGGGCTATTTTTATAGGGGATTATTCATCAGAACCTCTGGGTGATTATATGGCAGGACCAAACCATGTATTGCCAACAAGTGGGACAGCTCGTTTTGCTTCACCATTGAATACAGACGATTTTCTTAAAAAGTCCAGTATAATATATTATCAGAAATCTGAACTTGCTGAAGTGAAGGATGATGTAATTCGTCTGGCTGAACTGGAAGGCCTGGATGCTCATGCTCGTGCTATTAAGCTGCGGTTTGAAAACTAGTAAATAAGAAATTGCTTTCACAGGAATACCTATAATTTTTTAGCGGCTCTTAAAAAGGCTGAAGTCATGGACGACGAATACTGTTTCGAGAGTGAACGTAGTATGAGGTGAAGAACAGCAAGCGGTTGAAATATATTTCGCTCGCGAAGAGTCAATATATCAGAGTTAATAAAAAGGTTATAACAATCAGTATTTAGTAGTTTTATTCAAAGTCAAAAGGCGGTGTATTATTATGTCTGATATGTTTAAAGAGGTTGAAATAGAAAGAAAGACAAAGGAAACAGAGATAAGTTTAAAGCTCAACTTAGAAGGTAATGGAGACAGTGATATTGATACTGGTATTGGTTTCTTTGATCACATGCTGGAATTATTCTCTTGCCATGGTTTCATCAATCTTGATATAAGTGTTAATGGGGATCTCTATGTAGATGAACACCATACTGTTGAGGATGTCGGAATTGTACTGGGGCAGGCTATAAGTAAAGCGCTGGGAGAAAAAAGAGGTATCAGGCGTTATGGTGATGTCACCCTACCAATGGATGAAACCCTGGTTCAGGTTGTGCTGGACTTAAGTGGTAGACCATATTATCTTGATGATCTGAAATTTTCCAGGGAGATTGTTGGTGATTTTCCTGTCGAGCTCTTTGAAGAGTTCTTTCGTGCGCTTACTAATAATAGCGGCATGAATTTACATATTCTTATGATCAGGCCTGGTAATGCACATCATGTCATTGAAGCCTGTTTTAAGGCTTTTGGACGTGCTCTTGACCAGGCACTGCAGAGAGATAATAGATTGGGAGATAAAGCAATGTCAACAAAAGGTAGTTTAAAAGAAGGTGGCAGTTAATGATAGCCCTGATAGATTATGATATTGGAAATCTCGGCAGTGTATATAAGGCATTTAAGTATCTAGATATAGATGTAGTATTAACCAGAGATACTGAAGATATTAAAAAGGCAGATGGTATTGTTTTACCGGGTGTAGGTGCTTTTGGTGAAGGAATGCTCAACCTGAGACGGATGGGTTTTGAAGATGTTATCATGGAAGAGGTAGCTCAGGGCAAACCTTTTTTCGGTATCTGCCTGGGGATGCAATTGTTATTTGAAAAGAGCGCTGAGGCTGATGATGTATCAGGTCTTGGATTGATACCTGGGGAAGTTGTGAAATTCCAGAAAGAAAAGGTGGGCAAGATACCACATATGGGCTGGAATCAGGTAGAGATTATCTGTGAGGATCCGATATTTAAAGGACTCAACGGCAAGAACTATTACTTTGTTCATAGTTTTTATGTTGTACCAGAAGATAAGAAATATATAGTTGCTCAAACAGAATATGGAAAGACTGGATTTGCATCAGTTGTCAGAAAAGACAATGTCTGGGGAATGCAGTGTCATCCTGAAAAGAGCAGCAAGGTGGGTCTACAGACCCTTAAGAATTTTTGTGAGGTGGTTTATAGTGGAAATAATTCCAGCAATTGATTTGAAAGATGGACGTTGTGTTAGATTGGTCAAAGGAGATTATAATAGGGAAACTGTATATAGCCAGGAACCCCTTAAGATGGCGGAACACTGGCAGAATCAGGGGGCTACCCGTTTACATATGGTTGACCTGGATGGTGCAAAAGATGGTATGCCTGTTAACCTTGATATCATTAAAGAAATTACAGCTGCTCTGGAAATACCAGTTCAGTTGGGTGGAGGTATCCGTTCGCTTGAGATAATCGATAATTATTTAAAGTCAGGTGTAGGTAGAGTTATACTGGGGACAATAGCGCTGCAGGAACCTGAAGTGGTGAAGAAAGCTGTGGATAAATACGGCCCGGAAAAGATAGTTGTAGGGGTAGATGCAAAAAAGGGTAAGGTTGCTGTGAACGGTTGGCTGGAAGACAGTCAGAAGACTGTTGAAGAGATGATAGAACAAATGAAGGCTCTTGGTGTCAGAATCTTTATTTATACAGATATCAGTAAAGATGGTACACTGGAAGGTCCGGATATAGAAGGTCTTGAGAAATATAATCAAATTGATGGTATTGAGTTGGTAGCTTCCGGCGGCGTCTCCTGTTTTGAAGACCTGGAGAAACTGGTGAAAATAAATATAGGAAGTGTAATTGTAGGAAAAGCCCTATATACCGGAGATTTATCTGAAGATATAGATGAACTTAATGAGAAACTGAAGTGAGGGGTATATTATGTTGACCAGAAGAATTATACCATGTCTTGATGTAAAGGATGGTCGTGTAGTCAAAGGGGTTAATTTCGTTAACCTTCGAGATGAAGGTGACCCTGTTGAGATGGCTATATACTATGATAAAGAAGAGGCTGATGAGCTGGTTTTCCTGGATATTACTGCATCTCATGAGGAAAGGGATATAATGATAAATATTGTTAAGGAAACTGCTTCAAAAGTATTTATTCCCTTTACTATAGGTGGAGGTATCAGGACGATAGAAGATATGAGGACTATTTTGGTAGCCGGTGCTGATAAAGTATCTGTCAATTCAGCGGCTATTAAAAACCCTGAAATAATATCTGAGGGCGCCAGGAGATTTGGCAGCCAGTGTATCGTTGTTGCGATTGATGCCAGGCGCAGAACTGGGTCAGATATCGATGAGTCCAAAATGGAGAAGCGGGATTTTGAAGTGAGAGACGAGACGATTAGATGTCAGGAAGTAGAAGAAGGGGAGCTATCCTGGGAGGTATATATCCATGGGGGTAGGAAACCGACTGGAATTGATGCTGTTAAGTGGGCCCTCAAGGCCGAGGAACTTGGTGCTGGCGAGATTCTTTTGACCAGTATGGATGCAGATGGAACTAAAGATGGCTATGATATAGAATTACTTGAAACATTGTCTACATCAATAAACATTCCTGTGATTGCTTCTGGTGGTGCCGGGAAGCCTGAGCATCTCCGTGATGCCCTGACTGATGGAAAGGCAGATGCTGTTCTGGCTGCTTCTATCTTCCATGAAAAAGAATATACCATCAGGGAAATTAAAGAATATCTCGCTGGAGAGGGCATTCCTGCCAGAGTAGAATAATAGATGGATTAATTTAGGTAAAAAGTTTAATTATCTGTTGTTTACCACTGGTGTATCCATTTCTAATATCTGGCTCAGGGCAGTTTGGATTATTAATAAAATTATTTGAGGTGTATTTGATGAAAGAAATTATGGAAAAAGTTAAGTTTAATGATAAAGGGTTAATACCAGCCATTTTACAGGATAATGATACTGGTAAGGTACTGATGCTTGCTTATATGAACTTAGAATCTCTTGAAAAGACAATTGATACAGGTAAAGCGTGTTTCTGGAGCCGTTCCCGTCAGGAATTGTGGTTAAAGGGAGAGACTTCAGGGAATTATCAAGAGATTGTCGAAATCAGACTGGACTGTGATAATGATACCCTGTTAATACTGGTTAAACCCGGAGGACCAGCCTGTCATACAGGAGAAAAAACCTGTTTTTACCGTAAAGTATCGGATGACTTCACTAAAATTGTAAACGTTGGTGGAGAAGATTCCTTTACTGATATAAAAAATGAAATAAATGATGAGCAGCTCGAAAAGGCTGTATTCCTGTATAAATTGTATAATGTTATTGCAGACCGTAAAGCAAATCCTGTTGAGGGTTCATATACCAACTATCTTTTCGATAAGGGTGTGGATAAGATCTGCAAAAAGATTGGAGAAGAGGCTGCCGAGGTTATCATTGGAGCAAAAAATGCTTCTCAGGAAGAAATGGTTTATGAAATCGGTGATCTAATCTATCATTTTATGGTTCTTATGAACTTCTATGATATACCGGTCACAGATATCCTGGAAGAGCTGGAGAGCAGGAGCAAGTAAAGGTATTCTATTTACTTATTAATTCACAATAATATCAA
This sequence comes from Halanaerobiales bacterium, assembly GCA_046546395.1. Lineage (GTDB taxonomy): Bacteria > Bacillota > Halanaerobiia > Halanaerobiales > DTU029 > JBDNGI01. The sequence continues at coordinate 5,099 of JBKGXW010000010.1, read as the reverse complement.
GAAAACCTTATTTAAACTTCATATATGATACAGTTACTGAGTTTCATTATATTACTCAGTGATATTCAATAGTTTAAAACTGCCCTACAAATTTGTAGGGTATTTTTGTATTCAATCTATAATATTTTGTATAGTTTAGCAGGTATGAAAGTACTCTTATAGAATTAATTATTATATATTCCATAGTTATAAGAATTATGCCGTTTTATATAGGACTTACAATTAAGACATTAAGTTAACAGTTGCTTATTCAAAATTAATTAATATAGGAAGATGGTGTAGATGGTATGATAAAAAAAATCTTTATAATTTTCGCCATAGTAGTAATGCTCTTTCTGGCTGCTGCCACTGTTTATATTTATTATGTTCTTGATCCAGCAGATGCCCTGACAGAATACATTAATGCCTGGCAGGACAGGGATTATCAGAGTATGCATTTTTTGTTGACTGAGCAAACTCAGGGTGATATCGGAGTAGAAGAAATAGAATCTTCTTTCGATAATTTCCTGGAAGAGGCCGGTATTGAAACATTTGAGGTAGAGGAGATCAGAAAAATTTCTGAAGAATTTTCTTATGTAAGTTACAATCTGAAGACCAGATTCAGTTCCAGATATTTTGAAGATAAGAGGTTGAATTATGTTATTAATCTCAAACGGGAAGGATTAATTAACTGGAAGGTAGCCTGGGATTATAGATTGGTTTACCCCGGATTAAGAGATGGGGGCAGTTTTAGTAGAGAGCGTTTACTTGCAGAAAGAGGAGAAATTTTTGATAGAAAGGGGAATTTGCTGGCCGGGAAAGGTGATGTAATTATAGTAGGTGTTCATCCTGCAAGGATACAGGATAGAGAGGCCATGGTTAGCAGTCTGTCAGAGATTTTAGAACTTGATAGTGATTATATTAATAAAGTGATTGATAGATATAGCGAAAACCCGGACTGGCTGGCTCCGATTAAAAGGTTGACTGAAAAGGACTACAGGATTCTGGAAGGAGAACTTCGACCGATACCAGGTGTGGTTTTTAGTAGAAGTACAGCCCGGATTTATCCTGCTGCTGAAAGTACAGCACATCTAATGGGCTATATGGGTGAAGTAGACCAGAATTGGATAGATTTATATCCCGAAATGGATTATAGAGCGGGTGATAGGATTGGAAAGACTGGTCTGGAGAGGACTTTTGAGTTTGAACTCAGGGGTCTGCCGGGATATCGACTATATCTGGAGAATATAGCTAGAGAAAGTGGAAGTGATTCTCAGGGTATAGACAATAGGAACCAGATTGTGGAAAGTGAAATAGTTATGGAAAAATTACCTTTAGCAGGTGAGTATATTTACCTGACCCTTGACCTGGAATATCAGCAGACTGCCTATCAGTCTCTGGAAGGCAAGACTGGGTCAGTTATTCTTATAGAACCCCATTCTGGAGAACTGCTGGCCCTTGTTAATTATCCTGCATATGATCCCAATGACTTTTCTCTGGGTATGAATGCTGCTGACTGGGGAAGATTGCGGACAGACAATGGAGACCCTATGTTAAATCGCGCTTTACAGGGCCGTTATCCCCCTGGTTCAGTTATGAAACTTGTCACTACTGCTGCAGCCCTTGATGCCGGGCTAGTAGAATCTGATACTATTTATAATGATACAGGTCAATACAGAGTACAGGGGAATCGGATTGTTAATTCTCAGAATGAGGTTTTTGCAGAACATCAATTCTCTGATGCCCTGATTAATTCTATCAATACTACTATGGCTAAAGTTGGATTAGAACTGGGTGAAGATAGATTCAGGGAATATGGAGAGAGATTTTTATTTAACAAGGTGAGGGAATTTGCACTGCCAGTTAAAGAAAGTCGGCTTGGTTCTTTGTCCAGAGATGTTGAAATTGCCTGGGCAGCAATTGGTCAATCAGAGGTTCTGGCTACACCTCTTCATATGGCGCTAGTAACAGCAGTTATTGCGGCAGATGGTAAAGAGATTCAACCGATATTGATTGACAAAAGGATAAGTCATAAAGAAGATGGCAGTATTGTGGAAAAAGTCGAAGATACTGAGTCGACGAATCGAGTAATTGATAAAAAGACTGCTGAGACAATTACTCAACTTATGATATCTGTAGTTGAAGAAGGATCAGGTGAAAAGGCAGTAATTCCTGAAATCCAGATAGCTGGTAAGACCGGTACAGCAGAAATCAGTAGTATAGATGATAGCACACATGCCTGGTTTGCTTCCTTTGCTCCTGCAGAGAAACCAGAGCTTGTAATGCTTGTCTTCCTGGAAAAAGGTGGGGTAGGAGGTCAGGATGCCGCTCCTGTAGCCCGGGATTTATGGCTTGAATTCCTGGCTCCTCAGACTGGGGCGCTTGAGATACTTGAAGACACTACACCTTCAGAATCAATGGAGACTGATAGTATGAACGAAGATGAAGTGCCTCTGGAACCGGAGTTTCAACTTTTACAATAATTATTATAGATGACTCATTCAAGAAAGGCTCATCATCTTTAGGATAAGTATGATATCAGTATTGTTTAAAACTAATGATTAACTGATAATAAATATAATAATTGACAGAAATAATAAAGTAAAACAATTGGAAGGTGTATTTAATAGAAAGGTGTATTTATAGATGATTGATAGATTTAAAACAGTAAATCGTCATAATCCAGTATTAAGTTCTTTTAATAAAAAATCACCGCTTTCAGTCGGTAATGGTGAATTTGTATTTACTGCTGATATAACCGGTCTACAGACTTTCCCGGAACACTATGAAGAAGAAATGCCGCTCTGCAGTATGGCGCAGTGGAGCTGGCATTCTTTTTCGACAGGAGAAAAATATCAGAGAGAAGAACTGAAGTTGGAGTATTATCAGAGTAGATCCAGGGAAATAGGTTATGCCTCCAGGGAGAATGGACAGGAAGGGCTTTTTAATTATCTCAGACAGAATCCCCATAAGTTTCATCTGGGCCAGATTGGACTAAATATTAAGAAGTCAGATGGAGGAAAAATAGAAATACCAGATATACAGAATATTCAGCAGAGACTTGATATCTGGCAGGGAATTCTGATAAGTAAGTTTGAGATAGATAAGATACCTGTCATGGTTAAAACAGTCTGCCATCCAGAAAGAGATATGCTGGCTGTCTATATAGAATCAGAGTTGGTGAATAAAGGTAGAATAGGTATTGATATTAAATTCCCATATGCTTCTGTAGCCAAGTCTGCAGCTGACTGGGAGAATAGCGATAAACATAAAACCGTAATGAGAGAAAAAGGAAAAGGGACAATGGAATTTATTAGAATTATGGATGAGACAAATTATTTCCTTAGCTTTATCTCTCCCGATATATCTGATAATAGTGTAGATAAAGTGGCTAAACACTGCTATCAGATTAACCCCCTTGTTGGGCAGGGAAACTTCAGTTTTGTCTGTGAGTTTACTGAACGTCCCCTACATATTGAAAGTCCTCCGGGTGAAGAAATAGTGAACTTCACTGAGGTAAAAGAAGATAGTAGAAAACACTGGCATAAATACTGGAATAATGGTGGTATTGTAGATTTTTCAGATAGTAGTGATCCCAGAGCTGAAGAGCTTGAACGTCGGGTAATACTTTCACAGTATTTAACTGCTATTCAATGCTCGGGTTCTTATCCACCTGCTGAGACGGGTCTGACCTGTAATAGCTGGTATGGCAAATTTCATCTGGAGATGCATTTCTGGCATGCAGCCCATTTTACAGTCTGGAATAGAGTAGATTATCTGGAGAAGAGCCTCTGGTGGTATCACTCTATACTGGATAAGGCTAGAGAGTTAGCGAATTCTCAGGGTTATAGTGGTGCCAGGTGGCCTAAAATGGTGGGACCAGAAGGGTATGATAGTCCTTCATCTATCGGACCATTTCTGATCTGGCAGCAGCCACACCCCATTGTCTATGCTGAACTTATATATAGGAATAGTAAAAACAGATCAAAGGAGAATATACTTGAATATTATCGGGATATTGTTTTTAATACAGCAGATTTCATGATATCATATACTGAATATGATGATTCAAATGATCGATATGTTCTGGGACCGCCCCTGATACCGGCTCAGGAGAATCATCTACCGGAAGAGTCTCTTAACCCGGTATTTGAACTGGAGTACTGGTATTTTGCTTTAAATATAGCACAGCAGTGGAGAGAACGACTGGGGCTGAAGAGAAGTAAAGAATGGCAGGAAGTAAGTGATAAACTCAGTGAGCCTCCTGTAATAGATAATTTATACCCTGCCCATGAGAATTGTCTCGATACATTTAGTAGAAAAAACCACGATCACCCCAGTATGCTGGGCGCATGTGGTCTCTTGCCTGGTTATAAAGTGAATCATGATATTATGTCAAATACCCTTCAGAAATGTTTGGAGGAATGGCAGTTTGATAGAGTATGGGGCTGGGATTTCCCTCTGATGGCCATGACGGCGGCAAGGCTGGGTAAGTCAGATCTTGCTGTGGACCTACTGATGATGGATTATCCGAAGAATACTTATTTGCCTAATGGACATAATCGACAGGGAGATAAGTCTGATCTGCCGCTATATTTACCGGGGAATGGAGCACTACTCCTGGCCGTCGGGATGATGACAGCTGGTTGGGAAGGTTCCTATGAAAAGCATGCCCCTGGTTTTCCTGATGATAAACAGTGGATAGTGAGGTATGAGGGAATAGATAGATACATTTAGATTTTTGTATTCCTATGATTCAATATATAATTTGTATTAATTGACCAGTCTTATATTTCTGTTGGATGTCTCAAGGCAAGGTCAAGCCAGCATCAGGCCATCGAGGCCAGGTGACATTAGACAAATAGCAAGCGGGTAAAACATAATTTTACCAGACGTAAGTAGGCTGTCTAAGTAAATTTGTTCACAGCAAACTATAATGGAGGAATTATATATGATTAAAAGAGAGGATATTTATATTAGAGACCCTTTTGTTGTTCCAGAAAACGACGGCAAGTACTACCTTTTTGGTACTACAGATAAGAACTGCTGGAATAATAATATTGCGACAGGTTTTGATTTTTATATTAGTTCTGATCTTGAGGAATATGAAGGGCCTTTCC